>CANHVD010000001.1 GCA_947463775.1 Planctomycetaceae bacterium
AAGCCGTTTTCGTCGTTCTTCAGTGCATTCAGAATGTTCATCGTTCGTCTCCTGTGTCGTTGTCGTGAAGCTCAGTTTCGGATGAGTTTCACTCTTGTCTGTCTTGGCTGGTCACTTTGATCAGCGTTGATGCAGGAGATGTAAAGCAGTCTGTATGCCAAACCCCCTTGGCGCGCAAAGAAGATTGTTTTTGTCGTTGTTCTGATCGGATCTAAACACAAGTGCGGTATTGTGTTACGAAGATTCTTCAATCTTTGCGTCGGGGTTTACAGATCGCAAATGCAATGTCCGAACAATGTTGCCTGAAATCAACGAGGGGAATGGATTCCCCTGACGAAAGCGTCGTAACTCAGGCTCTCAACCGCATTTCGGCGCAGGCAACACGAAATGATTCAAATGGTGCCGATCGGCAACGCCTGAATAATCGGAAGAGCATTGAGGAACTGAGCTTGTCCAGGTGAGCCGGAGCGACATGTTTCCGGAAGAATAAAGAAACGTCACATGCAGAATAATGACCGGCATTGTCTGCTCTACATGCAGGTCATGGTGGCAGGGTCAGCGGTTTCGAGGATCCAGGCCGTCCTGTGCAATGTTTGTTTCACCTGGGGCTGAAGTTGAGTCGCTTCGCCGCGACTTTCGGCAACAACGAAAACGGTTGAGCCGCTACCGGACATGAAGACCGGACGACCGGCAAGTCTATGAAGGCGCACCATCAGTTCGGCCATCTCAGGGTTTGTTTTCTTAGCCGCACTGGTGAGTCGATTAAAGACAACATCCTGGAAACGTGGGGAGCCCTGCCCTCTCAAGACGGATACCACAGCGGAAGAATTGAGGCATTGATCCGGCATGTCGGTGGCCCGAAACACGGCGGCCGTGCTGTTCCCGGACTTCGGTCGGACCGCAACAAAGAAGAGCTTTCGAGCAAGCGGGAACGGCTCAATCAATTCCCCACGGCCACGACAGATTGCTGCTGGCATACCGCTCAGCAGAAAATTGATATCGCTTCCGAGACCGGCTGCAAGTCCATGGAGGTCAGCATTCGAGAGTGACGACATCCCGGGTGATGGCTGCCAGATCTGGCGGCAAAGCAAGAGTGCCGCGGCTGCATTACTGGAACCACCAGCCAATCCGGATTCGGGAGGAATCCGTTTGTGAAGAGTGAACTCGGCACCATAGCGAGTTCCCAGTTTTTCTCTTACCGCAGCGGCGGCTTTGAGGATCAGATTGCTTTCGTCGAGCGGTACACCTTTTCGGTTTCCTGCAGCAGTTGCATCGCTGAAACGAAGAGTCAATTGCGGGGAAAATGTTGGCCGAGCTGTCAGCTGATCAGAAAACTGAGTTCTTAGCATCACTGTTTCGAGTTCATGATACCCGTCGGGGCGTTTTCCGAGGACCTCCAAAAACACATTGAGTTTCGCCGGGCAAGCCATCGTAATCGAGTTTTCAGAGCCCGATTTGTAACCACACCCCATCGTTATGGGAGTCGAGGCTAATAAGTTCCCGCATTCTGTCATTGGGGGTCTCTTTACGATTCTGTTTCCCCGCGATACGCGGCCGAACACTCGTTCATCTCGAGATCAGGCTGGTATCAGGAGATGTCTGTTGAGCATGTTCCTGCATATCTTTCAGCACTTGCTCGATCGTAACAGACTCAACGCCATCAAATGATGGACGCACTGGCGGTGAAGTCAATTGATGCGTTCTGGTGCCCCGGAAGATGTTGTCGGACATCTGGAATTGCCAGATCAGCAGCAGGACTCCAATGCCGACGATAATTCCCACCCACATCAACCACGGATTCATCTCGTCTGCTCGAGTGACAAGGCTGCGTGGCGGTAGATAACGTAACCGACCCGCTAAAATCAACGGTGCCAGTGCAAGGTCGCCTTGTCCGTCGACACCTTTGGCCGCATAGCCTTCACGCTTGAAAAAGTATCCCGCTAACTCAACATCGGGGCCATTGGAACCGAGTTCCTCGCGGAGAGGCAAACCAGAATCGGCGCTCAGAGCAACCACATGCAGAAGTTGATTTCCGGAATCACGAGTTGAGATCCATGCATCGTACGCAGCACGCACTCCGTAGGTCTCCGCGCTTTTTGGGAGAGGAGCTTTTACAAGGCGTCGCAGGCGGCCCTGAATCGTGAACGCCTTGCCGCGGCAGGACTGTGGGGCATCCATGAAGAGAGCAAACTGTCCCTCCGGAATTCGGGATCGCTGTTCGCTGGTGATTTTCTGAGCCATTCGCAGCGTTCCAAACCACGCGTCGCTCTCTGTTGAAAGCACTCCAAGAACGTCGTCGCGAATTGTTCGTGTCAGATTATAAGGAACGTTATTAACGCCATTCGTGTTCTCCGGGAGAGTCGCTTCCATTTGAGCAGCCCCGGCCCGATCGATCATGGAAGCGTAGTCATTCGCTGCCGCAGGTGATTCGGTCGGCACGAACTCGACTTCATCAGGTCGCAGTTCAGTGTTTCCCATCAAGGCTTCAGAAACAGGCTGTGTTTTTTTCTGTGCTGTTGCCGGATCTGAAAACAACTGGGTGAACCAGGCTGATTTCCCCGACATGATCAGGATCATGACCAGCAAACCCACGCCCACAATCATCAGAGTGATACGACGTTGCTCTCGAGCCAGAATTTGCCCTCGCGGTTTTCCTTTGGATCGAAATCTCATTGATGTTCTCCTGATGATCGGGAATTGGCACATTTCTTGGGGTCGAACCTGACAGAGGACAGGTTGGCCAACTCCATTCCTGTCGCCAGTGTAAGGCCATTCGCACTGATGACTCAAGTGATTCTGCCCAGTCGCCGCATTTCTTCTGGTCTGCGTAATCCAGTGATGTGTCCTCAGTTGAAGCGGATTCCGGATTTCAGGTTGATCTGCGATACTAGGCGTCGTTTTCTACAGTCTTTGAAAGAATGACTGGGAAACGGGTAGTACAAAATCGGTTCAGGGTTGAATTATGTCTGGAACAGGGCGAGTGAATGGCTGACAAGGGACGTAAACATCATCGATCTCAGGAAGGGAAAAAGCACCGGGTCGATATCCGTCGGAACAAGCAGACACGTACGCGGCAGCAGAATCTGACTCAGGATTTGCAGAGCAGCGACGAAACTGTGGAAGACGTCTCACGCGGTGAACGAGTGACTGCTCGCGGCGACCTTTCGCGTCGTCGAACACTGGTTGGAATCGAGTCGCACGGGGATCAGTTGTTGCGAGTGGTCGATGAATCCGGTTGCCGCAGCGGACGTGTGTCCAGCTTCATTGGGCTGCACGTGATGGTGCTGGACGATGCTGATGGCAAAGAGTACGCCTGTTCTATTCGCGGAATCCTGCGTTCACTGGCTCGTGATTCCCGCAATGTCGTCGTCACTGGCGATCGAGTTTTGTTTCGTCAGGAAGGCGATGTCAGTCAGGCCGTCATTGAACGAGTTGAGCCGAGACGCGGGATTTTGTCTCGCGGTAGTCAGGGGCGCGAGCATGTTCTGGTTGCCAATATTGATCAGGTGTTGATTGTCGGAACTGCAGCGGATCCGGACTTTAAGCCGCAGTTGATCGACCGCTATCTGGTGAGTGCGGAGCGACGAGGAATTCAGCCAATTATTTGTATCAATAAGATCGACCTCGTGGATCCACGATCGCTGCTTGTCCACGTTCGTGCTTATGGTCGCGCGGGGTATACGGTCGTCTTGACGTGTACTCGAGATGGTCGAGGAATTGATCAGCTGCGAGGATTACTGGCCAATCGTCAGACGGCCGTCAGTGGGCAAAGTGGAGTCGGCAAGTCGTCTCTGTTGAACTGTGTGGATAACGAGTTGGGACTTCGCACGGCTGATGTCAGCGACTGGACTCGCAAGGGAACTCATACAACTCGCCGTGCCAGGCTGGTACCGTTGACCTTCGGAGGCTGGGTCTGTGATACGCCCGGCATTCGGCAGTTTGAGTTATGGGATATCTCCATCGAAGAAGTGGACGGCTACTATGTCGAGTTCCGTCCGTTTATTCCGTACTGTCGTTATCAGGACTGTACTCACACGCATGAAGATGGCTGTGGAGTGAAAGAAGCTGTCGCACAGGCGTTGATTTCAGAATCTCGATACAACAGCTATCTGCGACTCCGAGAGGACGATATTTGGACATGGAAAAACCCTGCTCGGGGTCATGTGAAACAGTGATATTGTTCTATGCAGTTATTGCCTTGCTGTCTCGATGGTAAATCTGAATCCAGGGTAAAGTGCTGGGCGTATGGTGCGTTTTGCGTTCGCAGCCAGCTGTCATGCAGGTTGGCAAGCCTGGGGAGCCTCCGGGCCGATTGGTGATCTTGCATGCGACGCGAGCACCAGCCGCGGGGCGATAACTTGGAAAACGACTTCTTCCGAAAAGCCCCGAGAAGACGGCAGTTTCATGATTCGTTGTGAGGCCGTTTCCCGGATTACTTCGGGGGCCGACCATCTGGTTTTCGAGTTCGAACTCTGCCCCGGATGCACATATCCGACGCATTCTTGATCGTTGTCCGTCGTGCGGAAAGGCACTGTTGGTCCATTCCGGGATCTTTTTCACCGCGTCTTCCGCCGAAGTACTTTGGGTTGGTTTGTTGCGGCATGGGCAAGGAAACCCGTCGGATGCTTCTCAGAACGGTTTTCTCCGGTAATACTTCCGGAGGTCTCGAGCATTCACAACCATCATTTAGCAGAGGACACTCGGAAATGGGTCAGGGGAAAGCCACTGACGTGCAGGTCAAGGAAGTCAGTGTGTCATTTGAGCCGGTTCAATTCCGTGCTCCGCTGAAGTTCGGTGGCCGGATCGTTAGTTCGTCGTATCTGATCAATGCCGAAGTCACGGTCGAATCGCATAGCGGAAAGCATGCAACCGGACATGGAAGCATGCCTGTTGGAAATGTCTGGGCCTGGCCTTCAGCAACACTGGAGCCTCATCAGACCGAGCAACTCATGATGGCTTATTCCAGGTCCGTCGTGGATCTGTTCGATACGTATCCTGGGTTCGGCCATCCTCTTGAGATTGAGTTCGAAGTCTCTACAGAGTATGAACATCAGGCGAGACGGCTTTGCGAATCAAAAGGTGTTGGTGAAACGATTCCACCTTTGGCTCGGATGGTTTGCGCAAGTCCGATCGATGCGGCGGTGCACGATGCGTATGGTCGAATGCTCAAACTGAACAGTTTCAATACTCTGTCGAAAGAGTTCTGCAAGACGGACCTCGGCGAGTTTCTCGACAGTCAGTTTGCCGGTGAGTATCTCGATAAATATACGTCGCGTGAACCAGTGCCGACATTGCCACTGTATCATCTTGTTGGGGCGATGGATCCCTTGACGGAAGCTGACGTGAAAGATCGTCCGGCTGATAAGCTGCCAGTGACGCTTGGTGAATGGATCAAGGCGGATACCCTGACTCACCTGAAGATCAAGCTGGCCGGTGATCAGCTTGACTGGGATGTTGATCGAGTTCTGGCTATTGAAAAAGTAACAGCACAGGCTCAGGCGGAGCGAGGGTGTGCAGCCTGGTTTTACTCCTGTGACTTCAATGAAAAATGCCAGTCGGCAGACTATGTTATCGAGTTCCTGAATCGGATTCGAAAATCGAGTCCTGGGGCATTTGATCGCATTCAGTACATTGAACAGCCGACGAGCAGAAATCTGGACGCGGAAAACGCCCCGAAGATGCATGAGGTGGCTAAAATCAAGCCGGTTGTGATCGACGAAGCTCTGGTTTCCTATGAGTCTCTGCTGCAAGCTCGGGAGCTGGGTTACTCGGGTATTGCGTTAAAGGCCTGCAAGGGACAGACCGAGTCCCTGCTGATGGCGGCTGCGGCTCAGAAGTTTGGGATGTTTTTGTGTGTGCAGGACTTAACCTGCCCGGGAGCATCGTTCCTTCACTCGTGCAGCCTTGCTGCGAGGATCCCTGGGGTTGCCGCTATTGAAGGAAACGCGCGGCAATACTGTCCATCGGCAAACCAGAAATGGGCCAAGAAACTTCCGACGCTCTTTAATGTCAAAAATGGCACAATCGACACAAGTCGACTTGCGGGCCCGGGCCTGGGTTTCCAGTAAACGCTGTTTTGGGGTTGATCGGTCGTTTTTTCTCCCCCCGAATGTGCCGAAGCTGCGATGTGGACCGGAAGTTTTGGCCCACGATGCACTTTCGGACAGGTCAATTCTGGAGTTCGCTTTTCTGTTGTTGGTACCATGGACGATGTCAGCGATCGGAGAACCTGCTTATTTTCTACCCCGTGGAGGGGAGCAGAGTGGTTTTTCCGACTTGTGAAGACGTCTGGTTAGTGACGACAGACCCGGACAGGATGCCTGTCTGGTTGTGTTGTTTTTGACTGATCAGGTTGCGGCACCCATTTTTGCTTGGGTGTGGCTGTTCCTTTTTGATTCGTCTACGTATCGCAAATTGCGGAATCACGGACAATGAACTCTTCGCTCCGAACAACACTGCTTCGAAACTCAGTCCTGCTTCGAACAACAGCCTCGCTCATACTTTTGGGTTGGGGAGGTGTTGAGTCTGTATCGGCACAGGACGAAGCTGTGGCAGTGGCCCCGGTGGAGGACAGTGTTCTTCCGTCTGCGCTTGTTGATGAATCTGAACCAGTCACGATCTACAATTTGCCCAGTCTGAAGCTGCATTGGGAAGCTCAGGCGGTAATCAACACGGGGCGTGATAAGGTTGCTCACATCGCCTTGGATGAAGAGGTCGTTTTCGTGCAGTCCTCGGCCGGGGTTGTCACTGCACTGAATTCAGAAAGTGGACGGCGTTTTTGGTCTGCTCAGGTTGGTCGAAACGATGAAGTGGCAATGAAAGCCACGACCGACAGTCAGATGGTGGCTGTTGTAGTCGGGCCCGTTGTTCATGCATTTGATAAGTTTAGTGGCCAAAAGCTCTTTGCGTTCCGGCTTGATAATGCCGCCAGTGGAGCTCCACTGATTACGCGTCGTGAGATTGCTGTTGGGAATCGTATTGATGTCATTCGACACATCTTTGTTCCAACCTCGGATCAGGCATTAGTGGCCTACGACGTTGAACAGTTACAGTACCTTGGCACTCATGGAACGTTGAAGCCGGGTGTTATTCGGGCACTTGACTGGCGTTTTGCGACCGCACAGGACATTCGATTTGCTCCTGTTGCCGGACAAGAGCGGCTCGCTTTTGCCACGGATGTCGGCAATATCTACGTGATGGATATGACAGGCAATGTAAAAGGGAATACTCGTTTTGAGTTCCTCATGAACAGCGCTACCACTGCTCCGCTAACGGTAGTGACACGCGACGATAACGAATACCTGCTGGCCGCGTGCGAGAACAATCGCCTGTTCTGTATCGCTCTCAAAACCGACGGAAGTATGGTCTGGACAATCCCGATGTCGCATCCCGTGACGCACCCGATTTCGGTCGTGGGGGATGATGTTTATGTCGTATCCAGCAACCGCGAACTTCTTAAATTCAATCTCCGCACTGGTCAGCCAACAAAGATTTCCAAAGGTGTGGTTGGAGTGGCAAGTCAGACTGAGGGAGATGAGGGGGGGCTCCCTGTGTTTGGGGCCTCTGTAGTAGCAGATTGCAATGGTTTGCTGGCTCATGAGCCCGTTAGCATTACAAACAAGTCAACTGGACAAATGGTGAATTCAATTGTCCTCGACCTCACCAAATCGAAACAGGCTGTGACATTTGTCGCTGGCGAAAACGGAAAGCCCATCATTGGTGTTTCAGATGAAGATCGGGCGACAACCGGGATGAGTGAGGCGAAGTTAAGTGAAGACGGTAAGGTGATGACCATTGAATTCACGGATTTCCATCCAGACGAAACATTTCGCTTCTACCCGGATGTAGTGCATCCGGAAGTTCCTGCGTGGAAGTTGACACACAGTGTTTTCTCAGGCTGTGATTTCAAATCGCTTGTATCACCTATTCGAGCAGCGGCTGCGAGTGTTGCCGAACAGGTACGGCCATTTCCACCAAGAGAAGTCGTTGGTGTATTCGTGGATGTTGCGGTACCGTGGCGAGTGGCGGGAGTTAAGTCTCTGGTCGCCATCTCCGAAAACACTGCCTACTTCGTCGACCTGAATGATCGAGTTGTTTCAGTGAGTCGAGAGCACGGCGGAAGTCCCATTGTTACGCCAACTCGCGACTACACGATCCATATCAATAACTCACTCACAGACCGGGTTTACTTGAGCACCGCATCGGGCCGTGTTGCATGCTTTACTGAAACGCGCATTGAGGTTAGCGCAATGCCAGTGCCGATTTTTGGTGCACCGACATGGATTATCTATCCGTTGCAGGAGTTGTCTCCGGAGTTTGCGTCGTACCATCAGAACCCGGGTGCTCGCCCAATTATGCCAGACGTTTTAAAGAAGGATCCTGCTGCCGCTCCTGCACCTGAAGATGCGAGCGAGTGAGATTTTTGTCTGTTGCTGCTTTGTCGGACTGTTGGATGCAGGACCTCGCTATCGTGTAGTTCCTGTCTGATAAGGATCCAGCGAGACTCGTAACCGTGACGTCTCTGTCTGGCCGAGTTGAGTGATTCTTGATGATCCTCGCTCTGGCCGTTCAATAACAATGCTGAACGGCCTGGGGACGGCTGACAGCGAGTGCATTGTCATCGCTTGAAATCGCAGTTGTCTGTCATTATTTCTGTGGCGGAGATGGCGAACGCAAGAATCAGTTTTTTGTTAAGCAGAATGTTTCGCAACACTTGGCCCGGGGCCAGCGCACAATTCTGTGAGTGAAACTCCAGACAACCGCAACATCAGGTCGAGGCTGCTCCTCTTTTGCTGCGAATGGGGCTTGGCTTCGTGCTGCCTTTGGTTGGTGCTGTCTCCTTGACTTTGCGATCGTGTTTGGACTCCCGTAGCGTCCAGAAGGACCACTTTGTGGGCGGTTCATGTACCGTATCGCTCGGAGGAGTGGGGCTGTCTATCTTTCTGCCGAACCGAATTTGCGCGGAACTGCTGAACGAGCGATCAAATGTGTGTTGATGGTGTTCGCGATTGCCTGAATTTGATTCAAAAAGTCAAAGGTCCTGTGCAGTGTTTCTCGCATCAATCGATCTGATGTGGTGCAATTCGTCGGCGCTGTTCAGCGCAGCATTCAAGTCAGATAGATTTCGTTTCAGGGGTTATCTCGATGTCTCTCAGCGACCTCGAAGAATCGATTGGTTTTGTGTCGCATCAGTCAAGCCATGAGCTTGCTGAATCCCGTCAAAGCATCACGCGTTATATCGTGCTCAAGCTGTTGGCGAATGGTTTGCCGATACCGAACTGCTTTGAGGATCATGATCGCCTTGGGGCTCCACGTCTGCTAAGTACGTATCATCATCGATTAAAGCGACTGGACTCAATTCACTGTCCTGCAGACGCTCGTATTGAAGCGTTTTTGCGCCGATACTTTGATCGTGTGAAGGGCTGCAGCGCGATGCGGCTTCCGGATCTGACTGTAATCCTCGATCGCCATAGTATTGCACGCGAACTGTCGTTGCCGCACGATGGCGATCAGTACACAAATCGCTACGGGGCCTCATACCGAGTACGGAATGGTGTACTGCACAACCCGGCCAATGATCGTCGTACGACGGTCGGTACATTTCATGTCACCGAAGGCGGTTTGCCAATTCCTCGAGACAAGAAGGTTGTCCCAAAGGTAACATTTGCCGCCTTGTTTCGGCACGCGATGAATCCGCCGCAGGAACTTCTCCAGTTGCCATTCACACATCATGAATCGGAACCCGCCAGTGCATTTGTCTCGCTTCTGATCCGGCCATTGCTTTGTCCAGAGGTGGCGGGGTTCTGTAAAAGACAGACGATGGAGATCCGGTTCTTTGCTCCCGGTGCACTCGTCAGCAATCTGGACTTTGTTGAATCGATCTTTGGCAATGCCGGGGATCCGTTTCTGCCTGTGAATGATGCCGCTTTGGATGTAGATCACTGGAGTGGTCACACTGGTTGCGTGATTCTTGCTCCGCATCTGGTTGATATCACAAAGAAAGACTGTGGCCTGCCGCATTATGATGATGCCAGCCAACGTCAGCGCGAAGATGGCATGTGCTGGAAATCAGAGGACGAAAAATACAACGATGGTATTCCGTTTAAGATTACCTGCCGCGATGAAGAAGGCGTGATTGTCACGCTGATTGCGGATAACTACTACGGCTATTGCAAGAAGGAAGTGAAGACACAACTAAGCTATGCAGCCAATCTGACGGGGCAGGTCGAAGAAGAGCATGCCGGCGGAGCAATGGCGTTTGCGAGCTTCAATCTGGGTGAGGAGTTCGCTGCTGACAGCAGGAAATACAACAATCGGACATTCGCTGACGTCGTCAGAGACTATGGTTCTGCGATGGATGTGCGGTCAGAAGGTTACGCGATTGATAAACTTCATCCAACAGTCATCTACGTGTCCGAGAATGCTAAGTTTACTGTCAGTGATCAGCGCGTTTCGTGGCACTACAACAGCGAACCGCATCACATTCCATTGCGCCCCGGCTACATCTACATGACGCCATCGGGTTACAAGGTTCGGCTGGAGAAACATCCGGCTGCTCCGTCATGGCGATTGATTGGGACCTTGTTTGAAGGTGCGTTTTGTCACAAACCCTGCACGGTGAGCGGTGGTGGCAAGAGCGAGATCAGCAAGTCGATTACCGACTATCTGCTGCATGGGCCGATCTTTATCGCGGAGGCCGAGAAAGACCTGGATATGGTTCAGGAGATCTTTGATCGGGATTACACAGATCGATGGCAGCCGGATGGATCAGTGAAGCCGGATTATGCTCGCGTTGCCAGCCGCAGGATTCTGGACAAAGGCCGCTCACTGGGAAGCGTGATCAAGTTACTGACGCCATCTCCTGACTATACCGATTCGTATAACGAATGGCTCGAACAGATCCCGGATCACATTTATGCGATCGTGTTCATCATTAAGCGAATGCATTCGGGTGATCCTGCTGAGTGGAGAAAACACTTTTCGGTCGATATTGTGAATGGGCATCCGGGTCATGAACTGAAGTTCGGTGACCGCAAGCTTGTGGGGACCTATCTGCGAGTGGGGTTGCTGGGTGAAAACACCTGGCGAACCTATAAACTGCGGCAGGACTTTGCACCCGCTCAGAAGGTTCAAACTGAAGACGACATCAGTGCGTCCGTCGTGGTTCCTCGCCGTGTATTGCAGCATCTGGGCAATGTTCTGACGGAAGAAGTGAGCTACAAGTTTGTGCGAAATTGTGAGTACCGATTGTTTCAGCGCCCTGATGATGCCATTCATCGAGGACTTGATAAGCAAACTGAGGCTGATCTGGCGCGCTACGATAACTTTATCGTGAACTTTGAACCCCTGGCCCGTCGGCAGGTCAATGAAATCTGTGACCGTCCAGTCGATCTCAGCCAGTTTACGTTGCCTATGCAGCGGTTGCTGCATGAGATGCAGGAAGCAGACGACAGCTTTGTTGTGTGTTCAAACACCCCTCGACTTGTGAATGGCGTTCCCAGCAAGAATCCTCGGTATCTGCAGCCACGTCCTGACTTAATTGATCCGGTGAATCGGTATGTGGGAGAGATGGGAATTCGTTTGTCGCGCGCAGTTCCATTGGACAAGCCGGTGCACTCGCCTGTTCAGGCCGTGCTCATCGGACGTCGAAATAACCCGCCGGAATTCGCTCGCGGTATTCGATCTCTGGCGGTCTACAATCCGATTCATTACCAGGAGTTGCCAGAACTTTTCATGGACTTTATCAGTGCCTTATCCGGAAAGAGTCCATCGACAACCGGTGCCGGCAGTGAAGGCGCAATGACCAAAGGGCCGTTCAATTGTCTGCGGCCAATTACCGATCTCAACAATGCTCTGGTCAGCTATCTGCTAACCGGGTTGGCTGGTTTTTCTACTCCGGCTGGTCACATCGGGAGCGCAGTTCGCGTGGATCATGACGTGAGCTTGTTGATTCCGGAGATCTGGTGTCGCCTGAGCCCTCAGGAGCGAGATCCGAAGTTTCTGATTTCTGAACAACTGCTGGAGAAGCTGGAAGACTTTACCTTTGAAGGCAAGTTGATACCGGCGAGTCGACTTGGGTGGAGGATCACGTCCCGGTTTATTCGACGATTTGCGGGACGCGTGTTCGACAATCCAAATAAAGTATTTGACGCAGCAATCCTGAAGCCTGAGTCTCAGGACGAAGCCGCATTCGCAGATGGAATCTTGTTTATTGCAGAAGCTCAGGAACGCATTGCCAGAACGTACTTTGAAGACGGCTCCGTGGATCTCGCCTGCCCGCCACTGAAGGCACTGCTGCACATCATGGTGAACGGGACTTTTGAAGGGCGAACGATCAGTGATCCTGAGATTCGCAGCATGTTTACGCTGGAAGCAATGCTCGCTTCCGAATGGTATGCAGATCGACTCCGTCGCCGCCAGCAGCGCGAGCAGGAATTGTGGCAGCGTCATGTTCAGGCACTGGAAACATTCCAGAACAGCAACGAGTATGCAGAAGAGAAAATCTCAATGAACATCAACGACCGACTGGAGTCGGCTCGACTGCAACTTACCAAAGTTCTTGCTCCGGAATACCTCACGGAACTACAGGGGACTCTTGGAGCCGATGCATTATAGAATCTTCGGGACATCCGTTTTTCGTGGCTTCGTTCAGGAAATGATTACTGGGATATCCTCCGGGACGGAGCCCGATCTGGAGCCATCCGTGTAAAAAAAAGACATCAGAGACGACCAACGCGGTCTGCCCTCTGATGTCTTTTTTAAATAGCCACGGTCTTCAAACATTTGCCCCGCGCGAGAGATTCTGGCTTGCCCTAGTAGTAGAGCCCGCCAAACATTCGAACGCCCGCATAGTAACGAAATGCCCGGAC
Organism: Planctomycetaceae bacterium; assembly: GCA_947463775.1. GTDB lineage: Bacteria > Planctomycetota > Planctomycetia > Planctomycetales > Planctomycetaceae > SXXK01. Next base: position 12,870 of record CANHVD010000001.1, read on the forward strand.
TCGACAGAGAAATGGATGCCGGGAACTTTCGCAGGCACAGTTCATGCTGTTGTAGAATTCACGGTCACATTCGCGGCGTGATCGACCAGAAGCCAGGCACGCGTCGTGAGTCGCGCAAGAAGGACGAAAGTCAGCACCGAAACCGCCCTGCGGTAAGAATCGATTTCCACCAAATGAATTTCCCGGACCGCACGGCCGCCATGGAGGACAACCGCCTGGACCAGCAGCCTGTAAATCTGACATGCACGTAACAAATGCCACTACAGACAGTAGCACAATTCGCACGATTGTTTTCATAGACATCAATCCCCGGTAAGTCGAATGGCATCTTGCCGTGAAGAAACGTTGCTGTCCGTATGACGCACAAGGTATCAAATGTGGGATGGGAGGTCTAACTGGTTTGCGGTGATTGCGTTGTTTAGGGATTTGTTGGGGTTCTGAGTGAATTTGTGCCGTGTTGCGCAAGCTTTTGCGGCGTAGCGTGAGGCTCTTTAACTCCTGATTGAGTCAGGACTTTTCGGATCAGGGCCAATGTTCGCGGTATGTAAGGGGAGGGCGAACGCCTGAATCGAAATTGATCGCAGCAGAACTTTGCGACCTTATCGCTGAACTGTGACTATTCTACTTTGGCAACAGTCCCTGCTTTTCTCACGCCGGAGCCACGCTGTTTACCATCTCCAAGCTCGGTTCGGGCCTGGTTCGCCAGGGTAATCAACTGCTTCACGACTTCTGAGTGTTGGTCTGCAACGTTCTGCGTTTCCCCCGGATCATCCTCGAGATTGAACAGCGACTGTTCAATCGTCAGATTTTCGTACTTTGCAGGAACTCCTTCTTTGCCGCCGGGTTCTCCATTCAGACTTCTGTAAGTATGAGCGAAGTGAAGTTTCCATGGCCCACGGCGGACAGCGTGAAGTTCATTTCCCCAGTAAAAATAGTACGCTTCCTGAGGTGATTTCGCGTCCACTTCATCTGCCATCAATGGCCAGATATCTCGTCCATCAATTGGATGCTGGGGCAGACAGGCCTTGATGAGCTTTGCAATTGTTGGAACTACATCAATCGTCATCGCTGGAATATCACAGACTGTATTTGATGGAATTTTGCCGGGCCATCGCATTAGACACGGAACGCGACATCCGCCGTCGAACATCGTGCCTTTGCCTTCGCGCAGGTCGCCAGCTGAGCCTGCGTGATCGCCGTAACTAAGCCATGGACCATTATCAGAAGTGAAGATGACGAGGGTATTCTCATCAAGACTGTTCCGCTTCAAGGCCTGCAGGATCTGGCCAACAGACCAATCAACTTCCATAACGACATCGCCAAACAGCCCTGCTCCGCTCTTTCCTTTGAAACGTTCGGAAACATACAGCGGGACGTGGACCATAGAATGCGGCACGTAGAGGAAGAACGGCTTTTGGGCGTTTCTATCAATAAACGAAACGGCTCGCTCTGTGTACCACGTTGTGAGCTGTGTCTGCTCGGTCTCAGTGACTTCGCTCGTGACAACATCATTGCCATCAATTAATGGCAGGTGCGGCCAATGCTTGAGACGCTGTTCCATTGGCAAGTGGCGAACTTCAGGATGAAATGGCCACATGTCATTGCTGTAAGGCAGGCCGAAGTATTCGTCAAAGCCATTCTGCTGCGGGAGAAACTGGTGATGATGTCCCAGATGCCACTTACCAAAACAGGCGGTGGCGTATCCTTTCTGTTGACAAAGTTCTCCCAGAGTCATCTCGTCCGGATGAATGCCCTGATTGGAATTTGGCCCCAGCGCGCCCAGAATTCCGAGTCGCACGTTGTAGCAACCTGTCAACAAACTGGCACGAGATGCAGAGCAAACGGCCTGCGAAACGTAGAAGTTCGTAAACTTCCGGCCCTCTGCAGCCATTTGATTCAGGTGCGGAGTTAAAGCCGGGTTTCCTCCAAATGGACCAATGTCTGCGTACCCCATATCGTCGATGTAGATCACCACAATGTTGGGTGGCTTCGGCTCTGCATTAACCTTCGGCTGACACGAAATCAGCAGTGCGAACAGCACGGCATGAATCGCTAATGACCTCATTGCGAAGAACTCCGAAAACTCAGGGTGGACCGATGTTTTGCGGGCGTTGTTCTAATCGCGTGTCGAGCCAGAAGCAATTGGGGCGGAGTCTCAACGGCACTATTCGTTCGTAAGATGCGATGGCTTCCAGCCACTGTCCATCTGGAATGAGGAGTCCAGTGACTTCGAAGATTCTTTGCCAGACCTTGAAGACTGCGTTGTCGTACGTTTCGTGGGTGGAGTTGCTTTAACTTCCTCATCGTCGAAGGGATTCGCGAACGGGTTTGATGCTCCGCTGCTTCGCTTGGAAGGAGCTTGCTCAAACTCGAACTCCGGTTCTTCTACTTCTTCTTCCGAAGTTGTCGGAGCTGGAGAGTGTCGCTTGAGAAGTGGTCGGGCCGTAGCTGCTTCGTCGAATTCAGGCGTTTCGAATTCCGTCACGACGTCATCTGCCGCCTTGCGAATTTGCCCTGCCGCTGATTTTACCTGTTTTTTTGCCGCTGCTGGTGCCGTTGAAACCGCTGCTGCGGCATTGCTGCCTTCCTGGGTCCACTTCTGTTTTTCCTGAGAAGCCCATGAGTTGAAATCTTCGGCTGATTGTTCTGTCTCCTGAACCTTGCTCGCAGCCTGCTTGGCCTTTGCGTTGACAGTGTCAGTACCCTTCTGAAGAAAGTTATCGAACCCTGCTGCCTCTTCACTCAGGTCTGGAATCGCAGCGGCTCTGGCGGCCGGAGAAATAGCACTTGCCGGATTCCTGACAACTTCTGTCGCTGTTCGAGTTGCCGCATTGGCTTTGTCGGCCGCAGCAGTCACCGACTCTGTTTGTTTGCGGCTGAGGAAATCAGACAACGCCGGTCCCTGGTAGGAACGTACAGCGGGATTTGTTGTGGTCCCACCTGCGTGTGTGGGTGATCCGGCTGCTGCAGTTTTCTCCGGATAGGAAGCGTTGGCAACACGGCCAACTCTGGCAACCCCGTCTTCGGAAGCTCCGGTTTGAAGAACCGACTTTGGTGGTGAGCCTGGTGACGACTCAGATTTGGCGACAGAGCCAGTGGAACTTGCCGCTCCGCCCAGCTTGGCGCGTCCCGCGCTGTCCCGGGATCCTTCTGACGCTGGCGATTCATCTTTTGACGCAACCGCTTCAGTTTCCATGAACGGATCCTGAATTTCCGAATAGTCTTTTCGCGAGAACCAGCGATTCTTTGCGGCGCAACCCGTTGAAAACAACAGGCCACAGGCCAAAGTCAGCAGGATTGGTTTCTTGATCATCGCATGATCCTCCGCCAATGACTCTCTGGGGAAACTGAGGGTCTGGTGGTGTCGCAGAATTTGAAATTGAATTGCAAGGTTTTCGAATTACCGATTAATCACGGACATGACCTGTGGGACTCAGCACTGGCTCCACAAATCGGGGCTGTACCCCTGAAAGTTCTCAATCCAGGCTTAAACCGTCATTGGTTTCGCTTGGCGTCGTTTGTGTGTCTTTCAGTGTTTGGTCAGAGTTTTCAGTTCTTTTGGACTTCTGAAACTGTTGATTGAATTTTGAAGGGTCGAAAGCATCACGAGCATTCGCGCGGGAGGCTTTCTGAAGAAATCGAACATCCGTTTCAGTCGTGGTCAGCACTCGCCCGTGAGGTGCCATCGTGCTCTCATCAGTTGCAGAGTCGGATTCAGGTTCCACTGTCCTTGACATTGAGGCAAGCTGGATTTGCTCCTGTCGCTCACGTACCTCTTCGTTTAACTCGGGAGCGATGTCATTGGAGACCGCTCCGACCCAATCTCGAAGAGTCTTCATCTGGACTGCACCACTGCGACCACGAAAAATTGGCGTCGTCGAATCTGCATGATTGCCCTCCAGTGTCGTCAACAGCGGGCTGGATGATGGCCGAGTCAGATCAATTTGTTTCATGACGGATGCGAGGTTTCTCTCGGCGATCGAAACACTCGTTCCGCGATGAGATGGTGTCAGTTGAAACGACGAAATGGAGCGGACTCCATGGCAACCTGCGTTGGCGCACTTGTTCATTAGGATTGGCTGAACGTGACGAGTGAAATCCTGTGCGACGGAACGAGACAATCCCGCCAGAGAACGTGCTTCCGGGACCGGCCCAGATGGTCTTGTCAGCGAAGGGAACTCAGTGAGACCACTTCCGCCGGGAGCTTTCGATGCCCCTTCGTTCTGCTGTACCAGACTTTGGAGAAGACGTTGCGCATCAACTCGATTCGGATCTTTGTGGAGAGCGTCGAGCACTTCTCGGCGAGCCAAATCCGTGCGTTTGTTGGTCAGGCACCAGCGTGCCAGCTCCATATGACTTTGTGGTGTTAGTTCGGAGAACGAGGATCGCATTCTTTGATGAGCGTCATCAAGATCCTTAGCGATGAATCGCACTCGTTCCGATTCTATAAACATGCGTCCGCCCTGCACTTCGACCTCATATCCGTCGGGTCTCGGGAGGAACCGTCCATTCATGACTGTGCCATCGGCCAGAACCAATATGCCGGGGGAATTATCATTCGGCGTCGCGCGCAGTTCCGTGCCGCCATCCTGAGCCATACAGAGTCCCTGCATCAGCCCGGAGAGAAACATCGAAAGAAATATGCAGCGCCCATCCATGAGCAATTTGTTTCCAAGGCAAACCAATTGGGCTCTTGAGCAGACTCTGCGCAGGAGTGCACCCATTGAAAATGCCATCGGGCAGTATCCGACGGGTGGTTTTTGGGGTCAATACGAGGTCTCAGTCAGAATGCCACATATGGCGAGTCAAACGCCGAAATAGCGTGAATCTCCGCACCTTTTCGACCGTCAGAGCCTCGCATCGGCGAAATCTGCCGATGTTTGAGTAGAGGAAACGGGAGGGGTAAGGATGTTGGATTCGGGGCGATTGGTAGTCTGGTCAATTGTTACCCTTTGCCCGGATCTCTCTCCAGCAAATAAAACGCACTGTCAGCTCGCAGATTGGAACCCCAAAGCTGATCAACAGAGCGCCCCTTGATGATCGGGCTTTCCTTAACAATGCGAAGTCCAATGCCGTCCATCAGATCGCGAAAATCACGCATCGACATAAAGTGGACGTTTGGCGTCTCATACCATTCGTAGGGCAGCGCCTGAGTGATGGGCGTTCTGCCGCGTCGCAGGACTTCCATACGAACACGCCAGTGCCCGAAGTTCGGCACGACCACAAGAGCTCTGCGAGCAACACGCAGCATCTCCAGCAGCAGACGTTTAGGGTTTCGTACCTGCTGCAACGTTTGACTGAGAACTGCAAAGTCAAAACTATCGTTCGGTATGTCGACCAGACCTTCGTTGAGGTCAGCCGCAATCGCCGGAAGTCCGCGCTGAATAATGGCGACGATGTTGGACTGTTCCACTTCGACCCCCATCACCTCGCAGCCCATTTCATCGTGAAGTCGCTGCATTAGACGACCATCACCGCATCCGAGGTCGATGACTCGGCTATTGCGATCAATATGGTGCATGATCAGCTCATCGGTGAGCTGAATCGACGGGTCCGGCATCTGATAGCGATTGGAGTTTGGCATTGCGACGAAGTCACGATCCGAAAGATCTGCTAAGGACTGGTGGATTCAAATGTCCGTTCAAGAAATGGAGACACTAATGCCGCGAGAGGATCAATATCGATCAGGAATGAATCATGTCCAAACGGACATCGCAGCTCGATAAAGGACACATGACGCCGGACATGCAGCAGAGCCGATACAAGTTCTCGACTTTGACTTGTCGGAAACAGCCAGTCCGTATCGTAGGACGCGACCAGGAATCGAGCCTTTGTTTGAGCGAGTGCTGCTTCAAGTGAAGGGAATCCCTCGGACAGGTCAAAGTAGTCCATCATGCGAGTCAGATACAGATAGCTGTTCGCATCGAATCGCTGCACAAATCGTTTTCCCTGATAATGCAGGTAGCTTTCGATCTGAAACTCAGTTTCTTTCTGCATGCTGTAGGCGAAGCGATCGCTGTCCTGAAGTCGTCGGCCAAACTTCAGCTCGATGGAGTCCTCAGACAGATAGGTAATATGAGCCACCATGCGAGCCAGTGCGAGACCGTAACGTGGACCTTCGGAGTCGTAGTAATCTCCATTCGCAAAACCCGGATCGGCATAGATCGCTCGACGGCCAACAGCGTTGAAGGCGATTCCCTGTGCCGACAACTTTGGTGCTGATGCCAGGACAACGGCCGCCTTCAGTTGATCAGGAAATAGAATTGCCCATTCCAGAACCTGCATCCCACCAAGGCTTCCGCCCACCACGGCCAGGAGCTGTTTGATTCCAAGATGGCGGACAAGTTCAGAATGAACCGTGACCACGTCTCTGACTGTCAGGAATGGAAAGTTGAGGCAGAAGCGACTTCCTGTGACAGGGTTCACGCATCCGGGGCCAGTGGTTCCCTGGCATCCTCCGAGAACATTTGCGCAGATGACAAAGTACTTATTGGTATCAATGCCTTTGCCAGGACCGATAAAGCCATCCCACCAGCCTGGTTTGCGATCTGAAGTGGAATGAACTCCGGCCGCATGAGCATCACCGGTCAGAGCATGGCAGATGAAGATGGCGTTCGAGGCATCTTTGTTGAGAACGCCATAGGTCTCGTACGCGACTCTTACCGGCCCCAATGTTTCACCGCTGGCGAACGTCAGCAGATGCGGCGGCTGGAAGAGATCCACATACTGCGTCTGCACGATTTCGTCAGATCGGTCGTTTGAGCTGTCCTGATCTGTATCTTGAGCTGACATTCCGAAGTTGCAGTCTGAGAAGTCTTAAGCAGGGACGAGGACGATATCAACGCTTGCAATGTCGTTAGGACATTCTTGTCCGAAAGTGTTTCGAAGAGCAGGAATTAGCACCCTGCCCGCCAAAAAAACCAAGCGTTACCACAGTACGACGGTTCCGCGATTTTTGACGTCGCGACAATGCTGGCAGTGTAGCATCGTAGATAAGCACTGACGAGTATCAGCCGGGTCTTTGGGGAGAGGTCGTGATCACCAGATTCTGGGCAGAATCTCGGCCCAGAAGACGAGCATGGCTAATGCGGAGTAAAAAACTCCGCAGGCGGCGATGCCGACTCGCTGATACCATCGCGGTCGCAGTGGCTCGGGTAGCAGCCGGCAGTTGATCCAGAGGATATGAAACGAAGTGATGGCGAGTGCTGCGTTATTGACGTTGGCGATGACGTAGGTCATGACTTTGGGGGAATCCACAACGGTCAGAAACAGCGTGGCCACAATAAACGACCAGACGGTGTAGACACCCAGAATCGCGTAGTACAAATAGTGGACTTGATTGGTGCGAAGTCGCTTCTGAACTCGTCGACTGCCTGACCAGAGGATATCTGTCCATCGTCTGGCAAAGTCGTCGACGATGGACATCTGACTGGGAAGAAACACAAGCAGACCAACGATCAGTGACGCTGTCCAAAGCAAAGGAGCCCATGTTCCGATGGCCTCACTATGCCGGATTCCGTCCGCTGTAATGAGCGGCTGAGAATAGGTCACGCTTTTTCCGTACATCGGTGAAAGGCGAGCAAATTGAATCGACATCAATGCCGGAAGAGCCATCCCCATGAAACAACCTGGAACCCAGACCAGTATTTGGTCGGCCAGAATATACTTCCACCAGCCGCGCCAGCGACGCATGTTCTCTTCAGTGAGTGGAAAGACTTTACCGACATGGCTGAGCGTCACATTACGACCGCCCACAGCACTGGGGATCGCGCCGACTTCATGCCCCATACCCCAGCCTTTGTCTCGCACGAAATTGGAATAAGTCGAGTTGCTCAGTCCGCCTCCACCAGCATAGCCTGCGAATGCTCCCAACATGGCAATGTTGCCCAGGGCCAGAACAGGCAGTGTGCCGTCTTTCCAGAGTGATGCAAAGACGTTGGTAACCGTGTCATGGCCAGCAGCATCTTTAGTGGGGATGTTGCCAAACTTCAGGAAGCCACTGAAGACGTCAATCCATCCCTGCGGACTGACGAAACAGAGTCCAAGGAACAGGCAGAACCCCAGGACTGAAAAGACCTTAATCGTCATCACAACCTGTAACGTGTTGTAGACTTTGCCTCCGATCAGGACTGGCAGGATGACTCCACCGAGGCAGAGATAGGCGATGGAATTGACCAGAAAGCTATCATCGGGAGTTGGTGGTCGATCCAGCCACAGGGTCGCGATCAGCACGGCTGCGTTTGTAGAAAGACCCGGAATAAAAAATGACAGGCTCATCAAAAGCGTGACACCCATCCAGAATCCCGGGCCGGGAGCGGTTCGCATGAAGCCGGTGAAAACCGGTTCGCCGCAGTAGAGAGCGTAACGTCCAGCTTCGATGTTATAGAAGGCCTGAGTGATGATCGCGATTGTGGCGATCCACATCAATCCTCCACCATACTTAGCTGTGGTGTCTGGTCCCAGCAGCCATTCGCCGCCACCAATCTGGATGCCACACATGACGATTCCCGGTCCAATCAACCCAGCCAGGTTTTTCAGCCCGAGAGGTTTTGGCGTGGGGAGATTGGCGGTGCCCCAGGCGGGAATGCCTGTTGTTGGCTGGCCAATAGATGACTGCTCATTGGTCAACGCGTCGTGGGCGCGCGGACCATTGCTTGCATCTCGCATCAGGTATTCTGCTTTCGTCGTCTGAACAATCGGCCGGAGTGGGGTTGGCTGACTGATCACCAGAATACAAAAAAGCCCGGCGTTGGGAACAACGCCGGGCTTCTGATTTTGTTTAACGGCGACTTTGTTCAACCGCTACGAAAGTGTCAGATTCCTGCCATCATAGCGAGCCACGCGATCCGGATTGCCTTTCGCCTGCTGTTCAAGAATCATTTCCATCGCCTGCACAGCCGCGACGACCTGGCGATCAGCCGCGAGATCTGCGTAATCCAGTTTGCGAATTTCTGCCAGTCGTTGCGATCGCTGGTTGGCCGGACCTCCATGTTCGACAAAGGCAACTTCACGCGCAAAACGGTCGATCACTTCAATTCCGTAGCCGCGCTGAGAACGCTCACCCCACGGTTCGAGGAAGCTTCCGTTGTAATGGTTATTGATCGTATTCTTCATCTTCAGCGGAGTCATATTCTCGACGGTCAGTTCAACTCCACGCTTACGTGAATGTCCGTTCCAGATGCCGTTGTCGAAACGGAACTGTACTTCCTGCTCAACATACCCCGGAAAATTGTCGGGGGTCACCCATGACGTGTGAATATCGAAGGCCGCTTCGCGACCAGATTCATACTCGTAGATCAGTCTCAATTGGCAACTGTCCCAGGTGTTCCCATCCTTTGGTCCGACCAGACCGCGTTGACCGGTACACATCACAGTTTTGAGGCGACCACCAAATGTGAAGTCGATAAGTTTGATGTAATGAACGGCGACGTAAGTTCCTGGGTTTCGGCCTGTGATCCATTCAGAAAACTGACTGCCGGAAATCTGCCGTGGTTCCAGTAATGAACAATAGCCGTTGTTCACGTGCTTGAGGACGTTGTCGTGTACCAGCGTACGAAGCTTCTTGTGGTCAGGGTCGAGAAGCTTGTGGTACACGACGCGGGCAAGCAATCCCTTCTCTTCAGCGATGGCATTTAACTGATCAATCTCCTGAAGAGTAAGCACCGATGGCTTTTCAACCAGCAGATGAACGCCTGCCTCGAGAATAGCTTTTGACGCTTCAAAATGTCGATCGTCCGGCGTTGCGACACAGGCAAAAGTTAAGTTCTCGCCCAGCATCTGCTGAACGGCATCGTCGCCACGGAAGCTTTGGAAGGCCGGGATCTTTCCTTTGGATTGTTCAAGATATCGATCTGCTCTTTGGCCGGTCTTCGATGCTACGGCAACCATTGTGACATCGAGATCTCCGAAGCGACGATCATAGAGCCCTTTCGCGTGAACAGATTCAAAGAATGGGCGATAGGTTTCATCGAAGATCATCCCCATGCCAACCATGCCGGCACGCAGTTGAGGACGTGGGTTCTGAGAGTTCATGAGAATTCCTGATGTACTACCATTCGGGATGAACAGGTGCTGGGAAACTGAGTTCATGCGTCACTGAATCTTTACGCGACGCTGAATACCGACAGCTCCGGTCGTCGGATCTCGAGCTGAGTATCCGACATTACTTCTTTTGGAGGTCGAGGATCGCTTGTGGCAAATCCTTGTCGACCAACCCGAGAACTCCTCGACCTTCGTTGAGTCGGTCATCGACGTCGTACTGAATATCTTCGGCGTCAATCTTCCAGAAGTCTTCAATTTCCATGCGAGGCAATGGCTGCAGTGGCCGTAGCAAGCGAAACCCTACACCGCGAGCCGGGTCGTCGGTATACCACCACGGGCTCAGTGGAAGGTTCGGGTCCTGATATTTCCATGCTTCGTCATCAGAAGCCAGTCGTGCTGAGGAACGACAGTCGGCAGCCGGGAACTCCCATGATCCACCACGGACAACTCGCGGATCAGGCTTGTCTGTTCGTGCCCAGTCTTTCGCCGCATTGACAGCTGCATCCTGAGGCATGTAGTTCGCGTAGCCATCGATCACCCATTCTGCGGCATTGCCATGCATGTCGTAAAGCCCCCATGCGTTTGGCTTCTTCTGTCGAACGAGGCGAGAACCTTTCTTCTCGGTGTTGGATTCAAACCAGCCGTACTCTGCCAGCATTGCTGGATCATCACCGAACGAATAAGCCGTTGTGCTTCCGGCTCGGCAAGCGTATTCCCATTCCGCTTCTGTTGGCAGGCGAAACTGCTGGCCGGAAATCGCTGAGAGCCACTTGGTATACTGCTTGGCAGAATACTGAGTCATCGAGACTGCCGGCAGCTTGGGATCATCTCCGAACTCGAACGTAAAGTCCGGCATGTAGAGAGGCGTCGGGGCGGTGACAGCATCGATTCGATTGGCGTCAGTGACGGTGCGGATTCTGTTGGCCTGAAGCTCTTTGAGAACACGGTACAATTCCATGAACTGACGGAACTCAGCCCATGTGACTTCGCACTCAGCCATCCAGAATGGAGCAACGACGACCTTTCTCTGGGGACCCTCATCGTCCTTTCGGTGCGGCTCCGTCGCCGGACTTCCCATCACGTACTCGCCGCCCGGAACTGGGACCATCCGAAACTTAACTTCGGTTCCCGGGATCGCCATCTCATACGCGATCATCCACCCCTGCTCTGTCTGCACAGAGAAGCCTTCGGCAGGTTTCTCTTTGGCGAGCCCCGGAAGTTCCTCCGCTCCGTGGAGAGTGCTCACTCCGAACAGGCACACCATCAATATAGCAACAGAAGACCTCTGCATGAGATCAGTACTTTCCTGCGAATGAAGTTTTGAACTGGTCCGATGTTTCAGCGTTGTCACTGACGCGGTCAAAAAACAGCGTTTCTGATCGTGATCTTTTATAGGCCACTGGAGCTTTCGTCTCGTGGGCCGATATCGTCAGCGGCCAGTTTGTCATGACCTGGAAATCCTCTCAATTTCCGGGAGGTCTTGGCCTTGGTGGAGCCTTTTTCTGTGGACCGCCTGGGCTGAACGTTCGTTGAATTTCTTCAAGAGAAGTTTTTCCCTCAGCCACAAGTCGGATGGCATCCTTCTGCAGAGTGGTCTGGCCATCTTCCGCCATTTGTTTACGAATTGCCTCGGGCGCAGCGCCGGCGGCGAAGACTTCTTTCATCGTGTCGGTCATCTCCAGCATTTCGAATGCAGCTGCTCGACCATGGTAAGGAACCCCGTCACAGTCCGCACACAGTTCTTCCACTGTTTGTGCTTTGGGGTCATCGGGAGGTGGCGGAAGCGGAGCACGGTAGAGCACTGATGTTTCGGGTGGCAGTCCCAGCTTTTTAAGCAGCATTGGATTCGGACGAAAAGCCTGCTTGCAGTCATCACACAGTTTGCGAATCAGCTTCTGAGTGATCACGCATTTCAAGCCCTTGATCACTTCATCGACGCCGACCCATTCAATCAACTTCTTGACAGCTTCTGTCGGTGTATTGGCCGGAATCTCCATGATAAGCGAAAGACGATCTGCGTACTGGAAGATAGTCTGGGCGTCTTGTGGGGAAGTCAGAGGATTCAAGAAGACTACATCGGCTTCACGGCGGAGAATGCGGTCAAAAGTTAACTCCATATCATGCCCGGGTTCTGGCTTGAACTCGGTTACATTAATCAGTTCCTTCCCCTTCATGTCCGCAAGGTTATAAACGGAGTAAAGGTAAGGGTCGACACTGTGAAGCGTAACGATGGAAAGTGTTGTAACTCCCGAGTCCGGGGGGCCGCAGATCAGAATGACGCCACTACGCGAGGACGTGAAATCGCGGATCTTCGCCTTCAGATGATCCGGAAGGCCAATTTCAGACGGTTTCTGGCGTACGACTTTCTTGTTCTCGATCTTGACTCGAACTCGTTCGGCACCGCCACCGGCCGGGACTGACTCCACCATCAGGTTATAAGGCAAGCCGTCGAACTCTGCTTTGATGCCTCCTGCCTGAGGTGACTTGCGATCATTGGGATCAAGGCCTGCCAGCAGTTTCAGCATCTGAACCATCGCCACGCCTTTTTGTCCCGGCACAGCGGCGGCAGGATATGGCATTCCATCAATGACGAATCGAATACTGAGCCGACCTTCGCGCGGTTCCATCAGCAGCGTATGGGCACGACGAGACAAGGCGTCGGACATCATCTGCTTCACAGGAACCAGTGCGGCCTGAACAAGTTTTGCGTTGGCTTTAAGATTGGACTCACGCCCAAAAAGCGGTCCCTGAAAAAGTACCTGCTCAACATCTTCCTGCTCTGATGTGTCTTCTGCAGGTTTCTTGCCGGCATCTGCTTTTTTGGGATCTGGTTTTGGTGGGCCAGCCATTGTCTGGAGTCCTCTATATCTAACTGATTCTGAACTCTGTCGAAACAACTTTATTTGGAAACGCCCCGAGCCAGCCCTGAGAGACCACCTCGAAACTCGCGTTGAGAGTCGCATTGCTGCTCCCCCTCCATTTTTGCGGGAAGCTTGGCGATCCTCCAGTGTCAAACGCCAAATTGCAGGTCGAGAAGCAGATTTCGAACATCAGTTGCGTGTAATTCGTCACGTTCCACACGTTTCGAGGAACAAACGAGAACGGGACCGTCCTCTTCGATCCGATTTGCGTCAGGAACTCGGCCATGGCTGCCCTTCACGATGGACGCATCGAGACCGATGAGGTCCATATAGTATCGAAAACCGAGCATTTTTCGGGCCAGCCGCTGCGCAACACGGATCCTGGGGAATTTAATCAGTGGGTCCACCAGAAGTTCAACGGGGTCGTAACCCGGTTTGCGGTGAATGTCGACAGTTCGGGCATAATCCGGGGCCAGATTATCGTCCAGCCAGAAATAGTAAGTGAACCACGCGTCCGGCTGGCTGATGCAGATTAGTTCGCCACTTCGCTCATGCGCGATTCCGGCGAGACGCTGGCCGTCGCGATCAAGCACTTTTTCAACACCCTCAATACGCTCCAGCAGCTGGCGGACGCGTGCGGTATCAGCAGGATCTTTAATGTAGATATGAGCGGCCTGATGATCGGCCACCGCGAAGGCTCGCGAAGCTCCACAGTCGAGAGTCTCCCAGCCGCAGGATTCGCGTCGAACGGCCAGCAGACCCGCATCTCGAAGAATTCGATTCAGATGAATGGGGCGGTGAACTTCGGTAATCCCATATTCTGACAGCACAACGATATCTGCGTCAGCAGCCTCGGCGGCGGCAATCAATTTCCCCGCTTCATGATCCACGAGCCGTACATCTTCAGAGATCCTCGCATCGTTTGGTCCCCAACGCTGTAGGTTGTAATCCAGGTGCGGGAGGTAGACGAGCATCAGAGACGGCTGGCAGGATTTGAAAACATCAACGCTTGCATCTGCAATCCAGGCGCTGCTGCGAATGTCAGCCGTTGGGCCCCAGAAATTGAACAGCGGAAACTTTCCCAGCTTCTGCTGAAGCTGGTCTCGGAACTCTGCAGGAGCACTGTAGATATCGGGAATCTTGCGGCCGTCTGACGGGTATGAAGGTCGGGGGGTGACCGACCAGTTGACATCGGCATACATGTTGTACCACCAAAACATTTTGGCGGTTGTGTGTTCGGGATTTCGCAGACGAGCCGACTGATAAATGCGTTCCCCGGAAATCAGGTGATTCGATTGCTTCCAGAACATCACTTCGGCAAGATCTCGGAAGTACCAACCGTTGGCGACGATACCGTGTTGAGACGGCAGAAGTCCGGTCAGGAGCGTTGCCTGAACGGAGCAGGTGACGGCTGGAAATATCGTCTGCAGTGGACGAGAAAAACCGGTCTTCAGGAGTCGGCTGATGTTCGGAGTGTTCTCACCGATCATTTGACTGGTGAGACCAACAACGTTGATCACCATGAGTCGACGATGTCGCGCTGTGATTGTCATGATCTCAGAAGTCTCCGGCGATGGAACATTTAGTCTTTGTCGCGTATGCTGACCTGCGGTGTCCGAAAATCAACACGCGAGGGAATCCGATTCATGAAACACTCCTATTCTCGGTCGCGATGCATTTCACTTGTCGGCTGTCTGTGTTTCGGGCTGCTGCCGATGTTCGTTCGGGCGGACGAAAAGTCGCCTGCTCGATGGGAAAAATCGATTGTTGAGATTGAGCAGAGAATTGCCTCGGGAAAGTCGACTCCGGGCGCGGTGCTGTTCGTTGGTAGTTCCAGCATTCGGCTCTGGAAGCTGGAAGATTCCTTCCCTGATTTGGTGACCGCGAACCACGGTTTTGGCGGATCATTTCTGTCCGATTCGGTGCATTTTTTTGATCGGATCGTAGTCCCGGTAAAGCCGACGGCCATCGTGATCTACGCGGGCGACAACGACATTGCTTCCGAGAAGACTCCTGAAACCGTTTACGACGATTTTCAACAGTTTGTTGCTGCAGTTCGTGCGAAGCTTCCTGAATGTCGTCAGATTGTCTACATCGGCATAAAGCCCAGCGTGAAACGCTGGACGCTCGCTGACAAGATCCAGAAGGCTAACTCACTTATCAAAGCCGACTGTGATAAAGATCCGCTTGCGGAGTATGCTGACGTGTGGGAGCCGATGTTGACGGCGGATGGAAAACCGAATGCCGATCTGCTGGTTGACGATGGCCTGCATATGAACGAAAAAGGCTACAACATCTGGACGGATGTTGTGAAGACAGTTCTGAAGGATGTGCCGAAAGAGGCAGAAGCAACGCCCGGTTCGAAATAGACAAATGTCAGAATGAGATCATTCTCGTTGTACTCATTCAACTCGCTGTTCGACCTGACAGGTTGATAGAGCAATCTCTCCCACCATCAGAGAGCAAGAAGACTCCAGGTGATTCATGAAACATCGCATTACGACACGACGGCAAGCTTTGCAGGCTTCAGCGGCCTTTGCCTCGATGGGCTTTATTCCTCCTGTGACGTTTGGTCGAACGCTTGCCGCATCAATGCCTCGGCACCGTATTGAGCGACCCGGGATCGGCGCGATTGGACTGCGGTATCAGGGAACCGTCATTACAGAGAAAGCTCGCGAGTACGGCGATATCGTTGCGGTTTGTGACGTGGATCGTCATGTGCGGGAACAGGCGAGAGCGTCTTTCGGGAGCACGCCGAAGATCTTTGAAAATTACGTTGAGTTGCTGGCAACAAAGGATGTTGATGTTGTACTGATCGGGACACCGGATCACTGGCATTCGAAGATGGTGATTGATGCCTGCCGTGCAGGGAAAGATGTCTACTGCGAAAAGCCCCTGACGCTCACGATTGATGAAGGTAAGAAGATTCGGGACGTTGCGGCCTCATCAAAGCAAGTGATCCAGGTTGGTTCGTGGCAGCGAAGTGATCATAGATTCCGACAAGCGGTTGAATTGGTCCGAGCCGGGCGCATTGGAAAACTGCAGACTGTAGAGGTTGTCCTTGGTAAGAATGAGGTGGGGGGGCCGTTCGAACGAGTTTCCGTTCCGAAGCATTTCAACTGGAATCTGTGGCAGGGGCAGACACCAGATGTGCCCTATTTGGCAGAACGGGCTCATTACACCTTTCGCTGGTGGCTGGACTATTCCGGCGGCCAAATGACTGACTGGGGTGCTCACCATATTGACATCGCGCAGTGGGCCATCAATTCATTACCGGTTGAGATCTCCGGCAAAGCAAAGTTTCCGGATGTGGCGGATGGGTATACGGTGCCCGTCGATTTCGATTCCACAATTCGATACGAGAATGGAGTTGTGCTGACGGTTAGCGACACTGGACGAAACGGAATTCTGTTCACCGGAACGGAAGGTCGGTTGTTTGTGAATCGCGGCAGCATTACTGGAAAGCCGATCGATGATCTGGCAACGAATCCATTGCCGCGAGAGCAGTTCAGTGTTTATGACTTTGATAATCTGACGCGGCCGGAACGTTCCGGGAAGCTTGATGCGATCATCAATCACATGGGGAACTTCTTTGATTGCGTTGAGTCTCGCCGAATGCCAATTTCAGACATTGAAAGTCAGCAACGCAGCGTGTCGACCTGTCATCTGGCGAACATCGCATTGCGACTGGGGCGAACATTGAATTGGAACCCCTCGGTGGAGGCATTCGTTGAGGACGAAGAAGCCAACAAATTCCTCAGTCGACCTCAGAGAAGTGGTTTTGAAGTCATCTGATTTGTGTTGAAGCTTCCGTTGCCTGTATGCCAGTCGCTGATATTCTCTGATGATAGGGCTTGTGCAAATTCTGTTCGGTTTCGAAGTGGAGTCCGGTAAACAGATTTGCTGCCTTGTTCTCTTTCCTGCTTGATCAATCCCACCATCACTTTCCTCGAAGGAGCTATCTCGATGTTGAAATTCGTTGTCTGTTCCCTGGTCAGCGTTTTTATGATGAATTCCGGTGCTGTCATTGCATCTGCAAATGAAAAAGTGGATCTCAAGGTAGGCGATCCTGCGCCTGAGTTTGAAGTGGAAGATGATAAAGGTGAACCGTGGAAGTCGCAGGACCACTTCGGAAAGAAAATCGTCGTCGTGTACTTTTACCCGGCGGATATGACCGGAGGCTGTACGAAGCAGGCTTGTGCTTTTCGCGATGACTTCCCTAAACTCGAAGATGAAGGAGTCGAGGTTGTTGGCGTGAGTGGTGACTCGGCCGCGAATCATCGGCTGTTCAAGAAAGCTCACAATCTGAACTTTGCTCTGCTTGCCGATGTCGATGGAAAAGTTGCCGATGCGTTTGGAGTCCCCTTGACTCGCGAAGAGAAGTCGGTCAAGGCGACGATTGATGGCAAGGAGGAAGTCCTGACGCGACACGTGACTGCCAAGCGCTGGACATTCGTCATTGGCACTGATGGCAAGATTGCCTCGAAAAACACGTCTGTCGTGGCCGCTGACGACAGCAAGGCGATTATGGAAGTTGTTGCTCGCCTGAAGAAAGGCGACAAGTAGATTTTCGGGTTGTCCCGGATGATAAAGAAGTCGCCCTCGTGATGTTCCGAGGGCGATTTTCTTGCGCATGCTTAAAGAACGCCGAACGTCTCAAAAGCTTTGGTCGCCGACATGCCGTTGCGGATCGCGTCGCGAACTTCATTTTCTGCGTGAGCCTTTTTCCATGCGGCTCGGACGACTTGTTCTTCAACAGCCTGAGGAACGATGATGATGCCGTCGATGTCGGCTGCAATCAGGTCGCCAGGCTGGATTCGGATACCATCAAGCTCGATGGGAATATCAATATCGATCACTCGTTGCCGGTCGCGACTGTCATAAGGATTCATGCCTCGCGCAAAGACCGGGAATTGCATGGTCTTCATTTTTGCAACATCGCGAACTGCGCCATCGACGATGACTCCGACACATCCCGTATTGCGCGAAGCCGTCGTCAGGAGTTCGCCCCAGATGCCTGAGCGATTCGAACCAGACGCCGCACATACGAGAATGTCATCGGGGCGGCAGGAATCGACAGCGGCCAGTTCCAGCTTGTAAGGCTCCGGGTCGGGGTGCGCCATGTCAGCCCAAAGCGACGTTTTGCTGCGACCAATCAGAGTCACGTCCGGCATCGTGATCGGAACGATGGGAAGTCGAGGCGACTGCCGAGTGTAACCGAAGGAGTCCAGAGCGTCGCAGAGCAACGGAACAGAAAGAACCTCTCGCATCATAGCAAGAGTGATCTTTGCGGGATTCGGATCAGAGCTATTCGCGGAGGAATGCGAATTGGAAGCGGGATGATCTGCAGGGGGCATGACAAGTCCTGTCACAATAGAGGTTGGAGCTGACAGGTTGCATTGTGGCCGGTGAAATCACGGCTGCAAGCGATTGAGGCCGCGACTCACACGCTCCGCATTGACAGAAGTCCACGCCTCTGAATTCTTCGCGATGAATCGAACCAGTTGTGTCGTGGAACAACCAAGTGCGGCTGCGGCACGTCGCACGTCGTATTCCTTGGCATCGACGGCATCCAGAGCTTCGGCCAGCAACGTTGGAAAGTCTTCGTGAGTTTCGTTGCACGAGATCCGCTGATTGCGACAGCGTGAGCTCCAAAGTTTGGAAGGAATTACTTCAGCAGATTCAACGGCACGAAGGCGAATCGCCAGCAGCAGCCGCATTCGAAAAACGGCTACTTGACGATTCGCCTCCTGACTTCTGCGTTCAGCAGCAAACGTTGTGATCCCGGTCGGCGTATGGACAATCTCAATCGCGGTTTCAACCTTGTTACGATGCTGACCACCAGGACCAGTGTGGCGTGTGCGACGCACGAGACACTGTTCCAACAGAAGAGATTCGGGCAGCCGGCTGGGATGCATTTCCGGAATTCAATCAAAAATCGAGGTAGACAATTCGTCCGGGAATCAGGCGAACGAATCGCGTTGAATAGGGCTCAATGTCAGCAGCAGTTTGTCGTGCTTCTACGCGGACAATTTGACATACGCCGGGATCAAGTGGACGTCGGGATTCGAACAACCAGATTCCACTCTTCATTTTGATACCACCCATGTTCTGAACGCTCAGGAACGGTATGGAGCTATCATCGCGAACGGCCAGCATCGCTGTTCGCGGATGCTCGTCAACTGGCACTGGATGAGAGGGGCGGCTGTATGTTTGTCCCACAGTGCCCGGAGGCAGGGGAGCCAGCGGCAATGCATGCTGTGCCATGGCTACAGAGCCGGGGGCCGGTTGTGATACTTCGAATCCGCCATAGCCCGGAATACCCAACGACAATGTCTGAGGGACCTGACCATCACTGGCATGAGCAGCCGTGTACATCAGACAGACAGCCGCGATGAAGAGACCGGAAACAGAAAAAGAAGATCGTCTTCCCATCGGAAGCACCTTTCCTCAGCAAAACCTAGCGATCGAACAGGCATGTCCTGACGTGCTGCCAAACAAAGCAACAGTTGAAACGTACCACCCTGTGCCATTCGCTGGACGAAAATCTCCAGCCATGCCGGAAATAAAATCGTTTGCCGTAAGGGACAATCGCTCTCGGTAGATTTGGAAAGAGGTTCCAGTTGAATGGCGGCTGCAGTCGTCTTCGTATTGTCAAAGGGTCGATTCTTCTTTGACCGGTTAGCCTGGCAATGCGGGTTCCTGCTGTTAGGGCTGGCTTCTATGAATCCGTGACATCATTAACGTGGCGAAGACGACCGCGGCTGTTTCGATGCGAAGGATTGTGTTTGGCCACGAAACCGCGACTGCACCACAGGTGAGGGCTTGTTGGACTTCGTCGTCTGTGAATCCACCCTCTGGTCCGATCATGATTGCGGCTGGTCCAGTCTGTTCGGCCGGACTGCAGGCATCCTCCAGAGTAACGCTCGCGCCGGGATGCGCGATACAGATGAACGGGCTGGCGATTCCATGCTTCAGCTCGGAAAGTATGGTTTCGATCGACTGGAGCGGGCTCAGTTCCATAAAGAATGGCCGTCGGCACTGTTTACAGGCGGCAATCATAGTGCTGTGAATCTTATCAAGACGCGTTTCTCCCGGTGTCGTCACTGTTCGCGAAGTATTCAGCAACACGAGTCGATCGACACCGATTTCTGTGAGCTTTTCCACCATCCACTTGAGGCGGTCAGCTTTCGGGGGTGAGGCGATTGCAATCAATTCAGGACGAGACGGACGAACATGCAGGGTACGGGAAAGAATTGAGCATGTGAGATCTCGACGTGTCAATGAAACAACTTTGGCTGTCGCTTCCGTGCCGTGGCCATCGAACAGTATCAATTCAGAACCAACGCGAAATCGGAGGACGTGAATCAGGTGATGAGCTTCAGCGTCAGCGACTGTGATTTGATCACTCAGTAAGTTTTCGCAGTAAGCCCAGTGGAGCATCCAACGTTTCCTGTAACGACGTGACGCGTAAAAAAAATGACCCGGCCTTCCTGGAAGACCGGGTCAACTTATGTCACCAAATTCCGACCGAAACCCTGTCGATTCTGATCTTCGATTTGGATTCAGATCACTTCATTATTCTGCTCGCTGACAATCGCAGCCGTATTCCACCAATCAGAAACGTCCCAGGCGGCCATCACATGGTCGGTGGCAGCGGCAATCGTTTCTGCTTCGATAACATCCGCCGCTGAATTCGCTTCTTCAGCAACGTTCTGAATCACTGCGGTGATGAACTTCGTCGACGAGGAATTCTCACGAACAGTGGATTCTGCACCCGATGGAACGGACTCTACTTGTCGTACCAGCAGGGCCGCAGACACGACCGGAGTTCCGAGCGTCGTCAACTCTTCTTTGATGACATTGCTGGCGACGGTAATGTCAACAGCAGTACTCCAGTTGGACAAATGTCCCTGAGCACTCACCGCGCGAACCCAGATGCGATACTTGCCTGCAGCAAGATTTGTTGTGGGGGTAAAGACGGTACCCGATAGGTTTCCCGTCGCTACGACCGTAACGTTGCCTGCAAGATTAACAATTTTCACGTTGTAGGCTGTCGCTCCATCTACTGCCGACCACGCGATAGAAGGCATTCTGCCACTTACAGAGTTATTGGTCGGTCTGCTGATTACAGGAGTTGCCCCGCCCACGAAGTTCACCGGAGCACTCCAGTTGGTGATTTCACCGAGCAGGCTGATGGCGCGAACGGTTACCTGATACTCACCCAGAGGCAGTTTCGTAGTCGGCGTGTATGATGTGCCAGTGACGTTTCCGACCTGGATCACGTAAGCATTTGTGTCCCGATTCAGAACGCGAACCTCATACCGCTCCGCACCTGTAATACTGGTCCAGACGAACTTTGGCTGTGCCCCCGCTTTTTCGTTAGCTAACGGTGAGGTAATTCCTGGAGATGCACCAACTGCGAAGAATCTCGAGGCCGACCAGTTACTGTAGAATCGTCCGCTCTGTGCTCTTACCAGAACCTCGTAGTTTGCATTTTGCAGGTCCTGAGGAATCCGGATGCTTGTACTCGGCACCGATTGATCCCGGAACACAATGACCTGTGTCTGAGCATTACGCACCATGACGTCATAAGTGGCTGCACCAGTGATTCGTGACCAGCTCAGAATTGGACTGCGGTCAAAAGTTCCTCCACTTACTGGAGTCAACACACTCGGGGCTGCGAGCACAGTGAAGTCTAATGAAGCACTGAAGTTACCGTAGTCAATGACCGGAGCCTGCCCCTGCGATGCCACAGAGAGAAACGCACGGACAGTAGCCCGATAAGTTCCGGTTCCAAGTACCTCCACTGCCCGATAACTAGTCGTAGGGATGTTCTTCTGTGAGATAACATTCATTTTTCCCGTAGTCAGATTATGAACCGTGAGTTCATAACCCGATGCGTCCAGAACCGGGGTCCAAACGATTTCGGGGAAAGTGCCGGAGACGAGTGACGATGTCGTGGATGGTCCAATAAGAGTTGGGGCTGTCACAACGCGGAAGTCACGTGCAATGCTCCAATATCCTGCTCGCTCCAATTGATCATAGGCGCGAACAAGGACTCGATATCGACCAAGACCCAGGGAATCAGCAACTGGCTTTTGGATTTTGAAAGTTGTACTCGTACGCGGAAGCTGGTAACGCTGTTCTGACCCTGTGCTAAGATTTTGCAACAGCACCTCGTAACGTGTTGCATTTGGAACAGCGATCCACTGGACGGTTGGGTTTGGATCGACGATAACTGGTGCCGGAGCAGTGACCACCGGAGGTTCATGGTCGTCAACTGTGATTGTTGACGAGGCACCCACGTATTTTGATGCCGAGGCTGAAATCCTGACGGTCTGTGAGCCGTCGAGTGATGGGTCGTTAACAGCCTCAATGTCAAAGCTGGTACTCAGTTGACCCGAAGGTATCGTGATGGTTGTAGGAACTTTGATTTCAGACACATCACTGCTGGTTAAAGTCACTGTGACCGGGAAAGCATAGTCAAGATTGCTTCGTGTTACAGTGCCTCTTGCAGCAAACCGGCCGGCATCTTCCCTGACAGCAGTCTTGCTGAGACTCAGGGACAATACTTCATGGTCCGTGACTTGAAACGTCATAGAACCATCTGTGGCCCCGGCGGCTCTCGCCAGTATCGTTGCCGTTTGTGTTCCATCCAACAGTTGATCGTCCAACACCGTTACGACGAATGTCTGGTCTACGCGACCAGCCGGAATCGTGATTGTGGCCGGGACTCTGATCGGAGAAGACAACCCCGTGAAAGATGATACTGAGAGACTAACAATCACTGGTTGGCTAATGTCGGTCTGCTGTTGTCGGGTGACCGTAGCGGTGAAGGTCCCGGAATTTTCAGCCACGGAACTGACACTGCTCGACAAGACAAGTTTTGGTTCGACATCCGTTACCGAAATGATCTGATTTTTGTCGACGACGTACTGCGATGTTACCGCTCGGACGGTGACGGTCTGGGTCCCATCAGTGCTCGTATCATCAACGACGGTAATCGGGAAAGTCACGAATGACTTGCCGGCCGGTATGGTGACCGTCGCCGGTACAGTGATTTCTGATGAGTCACTGCTTGTCAGTGACACCGTAAAGCTGGCATTGATGTCCGTGTTGAGTCTTCTCAGTGTACCCGTAATCGCACCAACACCGGCCGTTTCAGGAACGGTCGATTTGTTCACCGTAAACTGGAGGGTTTCACGATCAAGGACATTAACATTGTCTGAACTGGGGAAGTATCCTGGTGACGTGGTGGTGGCTCTCACCCCCGATAACCTGGTGCCGTCGAGAATGGTGTCGTCGATCGCATTGATGGGGACGAAAACACTGGATTGATTTGCAGGAATGACCACCGTGGTCTGCACACCGATCTCATCCGTATCCCCGGTTTTTGCGAGGTTGACTGTGATTGGTGCGAGGCCGATCGTTTCGATATTCAAAGCCCACGACTTCAAAGTTCCGAAGTCTGTAGGATTATCATCGGTGATTTCGAGCGTCCAGACTCCTGAAGGATTCTCGCCATTCAAATCTTCAAGTGTGCCTTCCGGTCGGAATCTGCCCGTAAACGGTGAACTGCCCGTAAGAATTCCAGTCGGGGCAACATTGTCGAAGGACGTAGAGATCATGTCTGGTTCATTTGAGACCAGGTCACTCACCAGTTCAATTCGGGTACCGCGAGGACTGACAAGATAAATGTCAAGGTCGGCCAGGAATGAATGAGTCAGGGTGAGGGTCACGTTAACGTCCGTCAAACGCGAAGTCTGAGTGGGAACGTTGATGTAAGAGTTGATCTTGTCGTTATCCAGAATTGTCTGAGCCGTGTTGTTAGCAAACACTTGTCTGGGGCCGACGTAGCTGAACGGTCCGTCAATGTCCGTTCGGAAGATTCGTGCCTGAGTTGCACCGGATCCAGCGGCCTCGGAGATTGATCCGGCGACGATGTCGACTCCAACCGATTCCGCGTCCAGGACATCAATCGAGGCTGACACGGCAGAAGCATAACCGATCGCAGACGCCGTAAATGTGACCGTCTGAGTGCCGTCATTGATATAGTCGTCGACGGCATCCAACGAAACTGTTACG
>CANHVD010000002.1 GCA_947463775.1 Planctomycetaceae bacterium
GAACACTCGAAATGCGTCCCATTCGTTTCCAAGGTATCCGCCTTCCGGGGTCACGAAGCCGCTCGGCGCGAGTGCGACGTGTTGAGGAATCTCAATCTTGGCGTCGGGCAATTCATGGGCTGCGATCGCACCGAGTGTGGGATACTTCAGAGTCGGCTCAGGGCGATATCCGGTCTTCACAAAGGCTGAACCTCGCTCATGATCGCCTTCTTTGGAGGTCAACGATCGAATCAGAGTGCACAGGTGCATTTGCTCGGCAAGTTGTGGCAGCATTTCCGAGATGCGCATGTCCTTAGCGGACGTACTGATGTCCTTCACTTCACCACCGGTCGGTGTCCCAGGGTGTGGATCCCATGTCTCCAATTGACTCATGCCACCGTTCATCCAAAGTGTGATCAGAGACTTTGGACGCTCTTCACGCCGTCGTGAGGCTGCTCGAGCTGACATACCTGGCAAGGCCAGAGTCAGTCCGCAAACGGAGAGCATTTGCAGGATTCGTCGACGACTGATTTCTGTGTTCATGATGAATACTCAGAATGCAGGGCTGGTTTGAGAATCTGATTCGTTAGCGAAGGAAGCGGTCAATGATTCCATGAGAATTCGGGGCTATTGAAGAGCGTCCAGAAAATGTCCTGAACAACTTCCGCTCTTGAACGATCCGGCTTTGGATCCATTTCTGGAGCACCCGGCGATGCTTCGCGTTTCTTCGTGTCCGCCTCGTAGGTCTTGTCGAGCATCGCCACGAAATACTCTTTTTCTTCGTCCGACGGGCGTCTCGCAAGACAAGTCAGGTAGCTGTTCTCAACGACCGCCTCATCGTTCGGTGAAAAATCGAGTATCTGTCCGGCGGCTGTCAGCAATTCTGCTTTGCTGAGTTCCGAAGAGAATCGACCATTCATCCTGAGCAAGGCTTGTGGAATAGTGCCGACCTGCTGCAGGAGTTCGTCGTCACCCATGTCACCGTATTCGTTGAGGAAGTCGTTTTCATTCCCGAACTTTTGAGCGCGGGCGATCAGATTGGAGTTCTGGTCGATCGTGCGAATGTGAGCCGCCTGAAACAGCGATCCAATGACCTGTTCTGGACGAAGTCGAACGAGCGGGAAAGTGGACCAGGCATCGACCTGCGTCTGATATTCGGATTCATCAGTGGCACTTGATTCCGAAGAGAGCCGAAAAGCATCTGACAACGCAATCATACGTATCAGCACACTAAGCCTGTCTCCACGGGCGCGAAATTCCTGTCCAAGAATGTCCAGGGCATCCTGCTCACCATCAACCGGATGAGGCAGATCGTCGACAGGGTCATGCAACGGTTTACCGAACATGAATCCCCAGACTCGATTCGCGATCGCCCGTTCGTAACGGCGATTGTCCTTGTGAGTGATCCATTCTGCCAGGCGATGTCTCAATCCACCTTCTGCTGGCAGCCATTCTGAGTTGAATGGCACTGCTTCCGGAATAATTCTGGCTTCCGATTCTTCTTTGCCTGGGTCGACAACCTTGTAAGCCACTTTCTGTTTTTTGTCATCAAGGCGACTATCAGTGACGCCTCCGAAGGTCACGCCGGCCTGACAGAAAAAAGCGGCCAGCGCTTCAAAGTGATGCTGCTTCCACTGCTGGTCGAATGGATGGTCATGACACTGAGCACAGTCAATTCGCTGACCAAGAAATGTTCGCACCGAACGGCCTGCCAGCTTGTTGACGTTGATCGTCTCATCATCCTGCCGAGCGATCGTGATAAAATTGGCGGCCGGAGAATCCGTCCAGAGTCCTTCGGCGGCAATCAGTTCTTTGGTCATTTCGGACCATGAGGCATCCTTCCGCAGTTGATCAGCCAGCCATGCCGTCATGCGGTCGCGGCGGAAAATGATAAACGGCCCGCCTTCGACGCCGACAAGACTACGAGCCAGGCGCTCTGCAAAATAGTCGCTGTATCTTGAATCCTTGAGCATATCGACAACCCAACGATCGATTCGATCGGGCTGTTCATCGGCTTCAAATCTACGAATATCTTCAAGCGAAGGCACCGTCCCGAATAGAGCCAGCGAAAGGCGTCGAAGGACAGTCAGATCATCTGCAAAAGCCGCGGGGTGAACATTCTCCGCCTGCCACTGTTTCTGGAATTCCGCATTTAAACGACTGACTGCGTCTACTAACTGCTGCTCGGCTGCGACAGCCGCAGGAGGGGCAGGGCGATGGTCAATGCGGCCAGCGACCTCGACCACTTTCAGGGCAAGAATTACGACGGAGACGGCAAAGAGGACAACGATTGCTCTCATACAATTCTGATCCCCATTACACAGATTTGTTCACGCATTGACGGCGTGTTCACAAATTGAATCATCCCCCACAGCCAGCGCTGTGACTGGAGGTCCGATTGCTCATCAAATACAGAGACTTATTCGAACCATCTTTCGGAAACCTGGACTCTGTTGTCTAATTCTGATCGGTATTCGCCGAATTGAGCAAGTGCGATCACCTACAAGCAGCACAAGGAATCCGATTATGAGCGTCCTGCAAGAGGAAGCTCCTCCTCGTTTGCCAATTGGCACACCGTCGTCTCCTGAGGAGCATTCTGAGGTTCAGCCGGAGGCTATGCCGCCGATCGAACAGAGGATGGGGCCGGGAAAATTCCCCGGGTTATGGAAACCAGTGCGTTCTGCGTTCTGGGCGGTTCACGTCGCTTTCGGCTCGGCATGCCTAATCCTGATCCTGGCGATTCTGGCAGCTATCCCCGGATTGAATATCCTCACCCTGGGCTACCTTGTCGATCCTCAGCGACGAGTTGCCAACAGTGGTCGACTGCGCGATGGCTTTCCGTTGATGACGTTGGCACCGCGTCTTGGCGTCATTGTCTTCTTTTCGATTCTGTTCCTGATCCCAATTCGACTTCAGGCAACTCGAACCAGTGACGCCGCTGTGA
Organism: Planctomycetaceae bacterium; assembly: GCA_947463775.1. Classification (GTDB taxonomy): domain Bacteria; phylum Planctomycetota; class Planctomycetia; order Planctomycetales; family Planctomycetaceae; genus SXXK01. The sequence goes on from CANHVD010000002.1 coordinate 2,924, forward strand.
TTCTTGGTGAGTCGCACGAACGGGTAATGCAGATGGCCTCCAATCTGCGCATTCTGCAGTACATCGTTGCGACTCATCTGATGCTTGCGATTGCTCGTGGGGGCACGGTGGGATGTTTTCTGCGGCCCATCAAGAATGCGATGTGGATCTGTCGAAAAGTCTTCAGCTCGAAAGGTCGTGAAGAGATGTCTGCCGGGCTGGAGCAGGTCCTTGAACTTGTTCGCCCCGTTCATCATTTTCTGATTGGCCTGAAAGCGTTCTTCGGAGCGGTGCTTTGGCTGATTGTTCCAGCCGGGTTGATGGTCGCCTATTCCGCACCGAATCGCACATCGCCTCTTTTCGGGCTGCTGTCGTTTCTTGGTGTGCTGATCATGATTCCTGTAACAGCCTGGCTTCCACTGCTACAGGTTCACCAGGCTGTGACTGGGAAGTTTCGTTCGATCTTCAAGATCAGCGTCGCTCGTCGAGTTATCCGTAACGCTCCGTTGAGCTGGATGTTGACGACAGTGCTGATGTATGCCATGACGTTTCCGTTGTATCTCGCGAAGATTCGATTGCTTCCGGCCGACGCGATGTTGTTGCTGACACCGTTCTTTATCATCCTGACGTACCCCGCAAGAATTCTGGTTGCATGGGCCTATCATCGCGGGATGGCTCAGGATCGACTTGCCTGGTTTCCGCTTCGCTGGGGTATTCGGCTGTTGATGCTGCCCGTTTTGTTTGCTCATGCGGGATTCCTGTTTGTCACGCCGACAATCAGTGAGCTTGGCAAGAACGCGCCTCTGGAGAATCAGGCCTTTCTTGGTCCAGTGCCTTATGCTCAATGGCAACGCAAATGATGGCGAACAGGGGGCTAATTGGGTTCTTTGGGGCTTGAGTAAATCCTTGCGGTGGCAGAGTAGCAAATTGTCGGCAATTGCTCATGATCTGGTGCGTGTCAGTGTCGTCGCCGATCATTTCTGAGCTACCGAGTACCGTTCCATGCCCCGTCGATCGCGTTCCGAGTTGCAGGCGTCTGTTTGTCTCGTGGGGCAGAGCAGCATCGAATCGAGTCGCTACGCCCGACACTACGTTTCGAATGTCGAAAGATGCGTGAGTGTCTGGCAAACTCATGTCCGTCCAATGTTCGAGCCCGCGTGTCGCGCCCTGTGGATAGTGTTGATCACGGCGATGGTTTCGCTGGGTTCCGCTTCTTATGGGCAAACTGATCGAAACCTGGATCCGAACGGAATCTCTGGCACATTGATTCTCGTTGGTGGTGGCGAAGTTCCCGATGGTGTCACTGAGCTTCTCAGGAAGAAATCAGAGGGCACATCCATTGTGATTCTGGCCGATGCGTCGTCTGAACCACTCGAGGCTGCTGAATTGGCTCGACAGTGGCTGAGCGAACATGGTCTTTCAAATGTCATTTCCGTTGATCCGGGACTCCCTGCGCCGGAGAAGTTTGCGGAGACAATTAAGGCGATTGAGAAGGCCGGCGTTGTCTGGATCTGTGGCGGGCAACAATCGCGGCTTGCAGAAGTGTATGCTGGCTCAGGAGTGGAGAATGCTCTTCGAGCGATGCTGCAACGCGGTGGCACAATCGCTGGCACATCTGCCGGAGCTGCCATCATGTCGAAAGTGATGATCGCCTCCGGAAAAGATCAGCCTGAAATCTCAGTGGGTTGGGATCTTCTGCCGGACGGCATTGTTGATCAGCATTTTAGCGAACGGAATCGACTGAATCGTTCTCGGATTGCCGTCGATCAGAATCCGGGTTTTTTTGGACTCGGGATTGATGAATCGACGGCAGTGATTGTCTCAGGCAGAAGTCTTCAGGTGACAGGGAAGGGCAAGGCAACGGTCCTTCTGGCGAAGTGCAATTGTCGCGATGCCGAGTCTTATGAGATTGCTGCTGGCGGAGTTGCCGATCTTACGCAGTTGAGACGCTCAGCTCTGCAAAGGAAATCGGGAGTCAATCCCGGTGAGCCAGCCCCGGGGCCTCCAGAATTGAAATCGGGATCACTGGTCATTGTCGGCGGAGGCTCAATGCCGAAGGACGTGGTTGATCGATTCATTGAACTCGCAGGAGGACGCGACGCCAGAATCATCGTACTGCCAACAGCGGTTCCTCGAGCTGAAACCACGGACGAAGTGCCCGGCTTCCTGAAACGAGCTGAAGTCGCGAACATCACCGTGCTGACTCAGCGATATGGGGAAGTTGAAACTGACGCATTTCAGTCTGCCCTGAAATCGGCGACTGGCGTTTGGTTCGGGGGCGGTCGTCAGTGGAATTTTGTTGACGCCTATGAAGGCACCACGGCAGTTGAATTGTTTCACGATGTGCTTCGTCGCGGTGGCGTTATTGGAGGAAGTTCCGCCGGAGCGACGATTCAGGGTGAGTTTCTTGTTCGAGGCCATCCCCTGGGGAATACCGTCATGATGGCGGAGGGCTACGAACGAGGATTTGCGTTCTTTCCCGGCGTTGCGATTGATCAGCATTTTGCTCAACGAGGTCGTCAGCCTGATTTGTTGCCAGTAATCAAACGTCATCCCAAACTGCTTGGGATCGGAATTGATGAGGGCACTGCTGTCGTCGTGACTGGCTCTAAAGCTGAGGTCATTGGTCAGCATTCGGCGCACTTCGTGTCCGCTCAACACCTAAAGTCGATGCCTACGGAGGCGTCCTTGCCGTTGGACGTGAGTTCTGCTGCCGCTCTTTACACAACCGTGAATACTGGCGATTCAATTGAGCTACGGACGCTCATTGAAGATCAGCCATAAGTTCAGCGGAGTACTTCAGGTGTGCGGCCTCAGGACGATTCCCAATCTTCGATAGCCAAACCTGAAACCCTCGCAAACTCCGACGTGTTAGCGGTCACCAATATTAGGTCGTTTGCACGTGCGATTGCGGCAATCTGAAGATCATAAGGACCAATCGTACGGCCTTGTGTGGCGAGATCTGCCCGAATGTCGGCGAAATGTAGAGCTGCATTCAGTTCAAAGTCGTAAGATTTGAAATGATGAACAAAAGGCAGCAGTACCGCTAATGTTTGTTCTTTTCGTTTCGACTTTGCAGCTCCAAAAAACAACTCTGCCACTACGACCGAACACAGACACTTTTTGCCCGCAGGCACTGACAGCATTTTCTTCCTCAACGGTTCACTTCGGCCTTCGAGAAAGCGAATGCAAACGTTTGTGTCGAGAAGAAACATTACGGAAGTTCCAGACGATTCTCGAAATCTCCCTGCGGTGCTCGCTCAGGGAAGTCCGGTAACGCGCCGAAGAAAAGGTCAGCGGCAAAGTCTGGAGTATCCGCCTTGCCCTGTGCTGAAGGGGTGACCGACTCAGCAGCATCGATCGCCAGGAAAATGACCTCGGTACGTCGATTACGAAGCTCTTCAGGCACCTGAATCACGTCGGCGAGCTGTTCGTGAATTTGTCGAATGGCGATCACTTTGCGGTCCCCTGCACACTGCTGTTCTGCTCGAATTCCAATGGCTGAAATCTTTCGGCATCGAACACCTTCCCTGTATTCTACAAACTCACAGTTGCCAATAGAAGCAGCAACAATACAGTGGCAGAGGTGCGGAAGGGAACTTCACTTCTCACACCCTGCGACCTTTCGCATTTTGACATAAGGCAGCGCGGTAAGTGAGTTTCCGACGAAATTGTGGACAAAGTTGTCTATTCAATCGCCCGCAGTCCAATGTTGAATTTCAGCGCCAATAGGCGTAGCAGAACAACAAGGGTCACGCTGATTGCAAAGTCTGCCGACGTGGGCAGAGGCAGGAGTTTACAGCCAATCAGGACCCAGCCTCCAAGAAAAGCGCACGTCGCGCAGAGAGGTGTCATGGGGCGGAAGAGACTGGGCACTTCGTTGCATGCGATGTCGCCGATCACACCGCCGAATGTCCCCGTCATGACTCCGAAGAGCACTGCCACAAAAGGAGCGACGTCCTGCTCCAGGGCGATCTCCGTTCCAAGGATACTGAAGAGACCCAGACCGAGTGCGTCCGGGAAATACAAAAACGTCTCGACCCAATCAGGGACACGTGGAACCATCGACACCGCAGCGGCTACAACAAACACGATCACCGGGTACCACGAGTACTGAATCCAGAACAGCGGGTGACGATCCAGCAGCACATCGCGCAACGTGCCCCCACCGAACGCTGTCATGAACGCGACAGAGAAGACTCCGACAAAGTCCATGCCTTTGCGGCGTGCCAGCAGCACTCCAAAAATCGCGCCGCTGATTACAGCGGCGACTTCGATTACCAGCATCATGGTGCAGGCTTCTCCGACGAGGAATGTTCCGGAGGAACTGTTGTCGGCGGGCCACCCTCAGGAGCAGGACGATTGGCGATGATCGGGTTGCCGGTCAGATCCACTTCAACCCATTCGACGGGGTTTCTGAAGTCCAGACGGAACGAGCGTTCACGGATCTCCTGTTCCTGGATCAACTGATAAACGTAAAGTTCGATGACATCCAGTTCCCAATCCAACTTCTGCATTTCGACCTTTTCTCTGACAAGATCATGAATTCGAGTTTGCAGGTTCGCTATCAAGGCGACGGACTTGGGATCGCCGGATGTGGGATCAAACTTCAGCTTCATTCCAATCTGCAGCATTCCAGGAGTGTCTTTGTGCAGCTTGCGTTTGCCGCCATTGACCCGTGGAGCGGAGCCTGGGAACTCGGCAACGATCGCCTCCTGTAACGGCATGAACGGCATCAGATGCAGCGTCCAGTAGCCGTAGAGAAATGCAGTGGCACAAATCCCCATCAAAAACATTGAGGCCACGACCTTGCGTCCGGTCAAAAATGGGCGTCTGGTGGGCACTTCAGGATTTGACATGGAATACATCTCGGCGAATTAACAGGGATTGATACATCGCAATCTTAGACCGCAGATCGTCCAAGTCAGCCCAATATGGGCAGTCTGGACAGCCAGATTCCCGCGAACGATGCGAAGCCGCGTAAACTCTGACACTTTCTCGTTGACGTTTGGGCTGCCGATCTTTTACAGTTCCGCTCATGAGCTTCAGCATTATCAGCATTCAGATTATCGGACTCGGCGGCATTATTACCGCTCGACCGCCGCTTTATGCCTGAGGATCGCAGAAACTGAATTTCGCAGCCCTCAGGACACCCTGAGGGTTTTTTTATTGGTACCGAAAGTTTTCGACATGTCCCGTATCCAGCTGTATGACACAACCTTGCGTGATGGTTCTCAGGGAGAAGGCGTTAATTTCTCGCTGCAGGACAAGCTGATGATTGCACAGCGGTTGGATTCATTGGGATTCGACTACATCGAAGGCGGATACCCACTCTCCAATCCTAAAGACGAAGAATTCTTTCAGCGAATTGCTGACATGGACCTGAAACACGCCCGTGTTTCTGCCTTTGGGATGACTCGCCGAAAAGGCGTGGCGGCCGAAGACGACATCGGCATGCAGGCGCTGATTCGATCAATGGCTCCAGCGGTGACCATTGTTGGCAAGACATGGGATTTGCATGTTACGGAAGTCCTGCGAGTCTCGCTGGAAGAAAACATCGCGATGATCAGAGACTCCATTGGATATGTTGCATCGGAGGGAAGGGAAGCAATCTACGACGCGGAGCATTGCTTCGACGGCTGGAAGGCGAATCCTGACTACGCGTTGCAGACATTGCAGGCCGCAGCAGAAGCCGGAGCCAGTATGATTGTCATGTGCGACACCAACGGAGGAACGCTGCCGGAACAAATTGCGGAGTTCGTTTCAGCTCTGAAGGCCGCTGTGAAAGTGCCAATCGGAATTCATTGCCACAATGACTGTGAACTGGCCGTTGCGAATTCGTTGGCGGCCGTAAAGGCTGGGGCGATGCAGGTTCAGGGAACGATCAACGGAATTGGCGAACGCTGCGGGAACGTGGATCTTGTTTCCGTCGCCGCAAACTTGAATATCAAACTGGGTTATGAAGTTCTTGTCCCCGGTGGTATTCAGAGGCTTACAGAACTGTCTCGCTATGTGTACGAACTGGCGAACATGAATTTCCGTTCCGGGCAACCCTTTGTCGGCACAAGTGCCTTTGCCCACAAGGGAGGCATGCACGTCCATGCTGTCAATCGACTGGCCAGAAGTTACGAACACATTACTCCCGAAGCTGTGGGCAATGAACGTCGAATTCTGGTCAGTGAGTTATCCGGTCGATCGAACATCGTGGCCAAAACAACGAAGTTCAACATCAGTCAGGACAACGAACTGATGGCGCGGATTCTGAATGCCGTTCAGGATCTGGAGAACGAAGGATATCAGTTTGAGGCTGCTGAGGCGTCGTTTGATTTGCTGGTGATGAAACAGGCTGGCAGTTATCAGCCAGCGTTTCAGCTCGAACATTATCGAGTGCATGTTGAAAATCAGGCCCGCGACCCTATGACAGAAGCTGTGATCAAGCTGGCAATCGACTCAGCTCGACAACACGTTGTCGGCGAAGGCGATGGCCCGGTAAATGCTCTGGACAGTGCGTTGCGAAAGGCACTGACTCCAGCCTATCCGGGACTCGCGGAAATGGCTCTTGTCGACTACAAGGTGCGTGTGATTAACAGCTCCGAGGGAACGGCGGCCAAGGTTCGGGTTGTGATTGAAAGTCGTGATCGCAACAGTGTCTGGAGTACTGTTGGGGTCAGTGAAAACATCATCGAAGCCAGCTGGATCGCTCTGGTGGACGCCGTCGAATACAAGATTCACATGGATCGTGGAGTCATCCGAAGCGGTGGCAACGCCTGAGATTTCCACGTCAGAATTCTGCCGAAGTGTCTGCAGACTTGTGTCATTGCTTCCGTTCTCTTCTGATTCCTGCGATGGGCCATGACTGACTCAGATTCCTCCATATCGCCTGAGTTACTCTCCGTGCTGCGAAACCCGGCGGATGGTTCCGCCTTGGTTGTGGATGCAGACGGTGTTGGTATTAGATCGCAGGATGCGAAGGACCGCTGGCGAGTCATAGATGGGATTCCAAGATTCGTCAGTGATCAGCATCTGGAGAGTTTCGGTCACCAGTGGACGACATTTGAAGTCGCGCATGATGATGAAGATCGCGCGACGTTTGAGGCGAAGACTGGTATCGACCTGAATCAGCTGCGTGGAATTCGAGTGCTTGATGCTGGATGTGGTGGTGGTCGTTACTCGAAGATCTGTGGTGAAAGTGGTGCTGTTGTTATCGGGGCCGATCATACTCGAGCCGTCGATAAGGCTCGTCAGCTTTGTGTGCATCTGACTGATGTGCATTTTGTTCAGGCAGATCTGAAGCAGCTTCCACTGGAAAAGGCCTCATTCGATTTTGTTTTCTCGATCGGCGTAATGCATCACGACGCCAACACACGGGCAGTGTTTGAGGCTGTCGCGAAGATGGTGAAGCCTGGAGGGCGATACTCGGTCTGGCTCTATCGCCGAAATCAATGGTGGCAGGAGCTGATCAATACTGGCCTGCGTGCTGTGACTTCACGCTTACCAGCGGCCGTGTTGATGCCGTTTTGCCATCTCGGGGCTATTCTGGGAAGCATTCCCTTGGTTAATCGGGCACTCAATAAGGTCGTTAATTTCAGTGCGCACCCGAGTTATGAAAACCGAGTGTGTGACACTTTTGACTGGTGGGCCCCCACGTTTCAATATCATCACACTGTGGATGAACTGAGAGGATGGTTCGCGGAAGCAGGATTTTCGCAGCTGAAAGAATTGCCCCCCGAAAAGTCGGGCCGGTTTTATCGCTGGGCTTATGAGAATAATCTACTGATCGGCAGTGGCGTCAATATCACGGGAATTCGCCAATAATTGCTTCATTGAGCAATGCAACTTAGACTTGCCATTCGCGGAAGTTCGATTTTCGAGTGATCCGCATCAACGAATCCTACGATGGCGTCCTTCACTCAAGGTGCTGGACTCCGTTTTCTCAGAGAGCAACGCAGGTTTCTCTGCCTGTCAGAACAGACGATGTCAGAAATAATACCTGAATTTACCAATCGTGAACTTAGTTGGCTGGAATTCAATCAGCGAGTTCTTGATGAGGCATGTGATCCCTCTGTACCGCTGTTGGAACAATTGAGGTTTCTCGCGATTACCGCCTCAAACCTTGACGAGTTCTTCATGGTCCGTGTCGGCAGCCTGCTGACTTCGATCAGAGCAGGTGAGACGGCTCCGGATCCTTCAGGGATGTCACCGCTCGAACAGATCAATGCGATCAGCATTCGAACTCAGAAAATGGTGGCCGATCAGCATCAGGTTTACCTGCGGCAGATGGAGCCGCACTTGGCAGAGGCCGGAATTCGCCGTCGCCGTCCCAGCGAACTGAATGATCGTCAGGTCGACTTTGTTGACACGGTTTTTCAGGAACAGATTCAGGCGGTGCTTACACCGATCGCCGTCCATGATCCGGCCAGGTTTCCGCTACTGTTCGGGCGTACTGTGAATGTGGCCGTGCAGTTGAAAGGGAAGTCGGAGGCTGAGCCATTTCGTTTTGCCGTGATTCCTTTCGGACGATTTGATCTGCGATACATCACGTTGCCTAGCGCGGGAGGCTATGAGTTTATCCTGACAGAAGATGCTATCACGTTGATGGCAGGACGGTTCTTTCCGGGTGAAGAAGTTGTTGCGACGGTTCCCTTTCGAGTCACTCGTAACGCCGATTTGACCGTCAGTGACGAAGATGGCGCTGATTTGCTGGCCGAGATGGAAGATGTCCTGGACTATCGCAAAGACAGCTTCTGTACTCGTGTTGAAATCTCCGACCAGGTGACCCGTCCGATTCTTGAGTTCCTGAAGGCACTGCTGCGTGTCGGTGAGCGAGATATCTATGTTGTGCCGGGGCCGGTTGGGCTGAGTGACCTGATGCAGCTTTCCAACGTTAGTGGATTTGATCAGCATTTGTATCCTGCGTGGTCACCCTGTGATTCTCCGAAGATCGATCCTTCAGAATCGATTTTCGACACGATGAAGTCTCAGGACGTGATGTTGTTTCATCCTTACGAGTCCTTTGAACCGGTATTGCGATTGCTGGCTGAAGCTGCCGAAGATCGTGACGTCGTTGCGATTAAGCAAACCCTCTACCGCACAAGCCGAAACAGCCCGATCGTCAAATCGTTGATGCGAGCGGCAGAGAATGGAAAGAACGTTACCGTCATCGTGGAGTTGAAAGCTCGTTTCGATGAAGCTCGCAACATCGAGTGGGCAAGGCAGCTTGAATACAGCGGAGTACAGGTCATTTACGGTGTGCGCGGTTTGAAGACGCATGCCAAAGCCTGCATTGTCGTGCGGCGGGAACCACAGGGATTTCAGCGATATTGTCACTTCGGCACCGGTAACTACAATGAGATCACCTCACGTTTTTATACGGACCTGAGCCTTCTTACCTGCAATCGCGATCTGGGAAATGATGCCATTTCCTGGTTCAATGCGGTAACCGGATCATCACAGATTCAGCAGTTCTCACAGATTGAATCCGCACCGATCGGGCTGCGTGAGAAGCTGCTGGAAATGATCAACGTAGAGAAAGAGCGAGCCCGCAATGGAGATAAGGGCCATATCATTTTGAAGCTGAATTCTCTGGCTGATCCAGTCATGATCTCCGCGCTATATGAAGCATCGCAGGCTGGTGTGGAGATCGAACTGAGCATTCGTGGTGTGTGCTGTCTCAAGCCCGGAGTTCCTGGTATGAGCGAGAACATCCGCGTTACGAGCATCATCGATCGTTTTCTTGAGCATACACGAGTTATGTACTTCCACCACGGTGGCGACGAGCGGGTCTTTATTTCAAGTGCCGACTGGATGCCTCGTAATCTGGATCGCCGCGTTGAGTTGCTGGTTCCTGTGCTTGACGACAACTGCAAACGCAAAGCCATCAATATTCTGAAGACCTGCCTACGGGACAACATGAAGGCACGTACCCTGACCCGTGATGGCTCTTTCGAGCAGCCTACAGGTTCTCCCGTGAAGCCTTACCGCAGTCAGCTTGAATTTCAGCGGAGATCTCGCGAAGCCGCCGAAAATGCATTTGAGAGAAATCGTACTACGTTTGTACCGGTGGAACCGAATTCATAGCTGGCGCATGGAGTTTGGCAAGCGGGCCAAAGGGAACGAGCGGATAGCCTGAGACTTTTTGCATGTAACTCAAGTACGGTTCGCCAAGGTAAAATGATAAACGGCGATCTTTGAGCACACTTCCGATGGCTATGTAGACAGTCCAGATGCCGGTTAATACCGCATGGTCCAGTGTCATTGTCGGCGTAAACCAGATGAGTCCGAGGAAGCTCAGGTAGACAGGGTGTCTGAGATAGCGATAGGCGCCACGAGGAACGAAGTCGCGGCGAGGCATCTTCTTATGCTGGTACCAGTGCATCCATTGAGTCCAGCCGGTCTGGAAACCGAGCCCTGTCAGATGAATGCTGTAGAGCATGCTTGCCCACGAAAACAAAAAACAGCCCACAACAGCGTTTGCCGCCAAGCCATCCAGATCCCACAGAATGGTTGTAGTCCGTCGCCAGAAGGCAAACATCAATAATAGGCTGATGCACGTACAGACGCAGAAGAAGGCACCGTAGAACTCTGATGGAACCCAATGCTTCAATGCCGATCGAGTTCTCGGGTGCAGCAGCAGGCTGTGGGGAATGGCAAACTGCAATGCCAGCAGGCAGTCAATCAGAATCCATGAACCGGAAGATTGAGTCGCGCCATATCGCAGGAACGAAAACAATCCAACAACAGTGATTGCAAACAGCGCCTGAGTTCCAATGCCAAATGTAAATCCCGCGAGACGACGAAGAGAGAACTCTGAGGATGCCTGATGGGTACATTCAGAATTGAGCAACGAGGCAGACATTTCAGACATCCTTGTTCTGAAAATTCATATACATTGATACGGCCACCATGCTGACTCAAGTCGCTGGTGATTCAGTCGACAACGATACACATCCTTTGATTTCGTTGGAGACCGTTTGTTTCAATTTGACTGCGTCAGATCTTTTCCGCAATGAAGCAACCATACTTCATCGCCCCTGTGTTGTAGGCGTCAAGGAGGGTTTGGAAACGGTCGATAAAAATGACCTGACCTGGATCAATGATCGAAGCAATGCGACGTATCCCAAATCGATGGACTCGATCACGGCAGATTTCCCATGTTCTGGATACTCGAGTAGTCCAGTTATGCACACGAGTCATCTTCAGGCCTGCGGCTGTTAGCCAGTCACAATAGTCCTGTTCTGAGCCGAGCGAAGGGCAGAAAAATCCTTCGCAAACATCGTAGACAAGCTTTGTCTGTGAGTCGCTTAAAGGTGAATCACCGGCAAGCCATGCACAAATAGCAACTTTGCCTCCAGGGCGCAGCCAGGTCGCCATTTTTCGAAAAAAGGCAGGCTTGTCGAACAGATGTTCCGTGCACTCGACACTCCACGCGACATCAAAGCTGCCGACCGGAAGTTCCACCTTTTCCGCGTCTTCACATAAAAAGGATGTTTTGCTTGAGGTTCCCGCGAGACGCGATGACCAGGTTGCGTAGCGTTTCTGGAAGGAACTGATCGTTACACCGGTGACTTCACACTTCAGGTGTTTGGCGAGGTGGATCGATGAGCCTCCCATCCCGCAGCCGATATCGACTACTCTGTCTCCCTGGCGAATGTCGGCTTCTCGCGCGAGTTGTTCGGTCAATTGACGTGCCGCAACCTTGGGAGATTCATTGGCAGACCATAGTCCATGATGGATATGCTGCCCCCACAGAATTCTGTAGAAGATCGTGGAAATGTTGTAGTGTTGTCTGATGACGTTCTTCTGAACGTCCGGGCAAGAGATCATTCTCAAGTTACTCGCTGCAGGATTATGCTGTGTGTTTCTCGCCGGAGCAGGATGCTAAGGAGCATCGCCTGAAGCGATCCACAAATCGCCATGAATTATCAGCTGATCGGCTACACCGACTGCACCCAGTGCTTTTCGAAATGGCGTGATTCCGTACTGGGTTTGCAGGATCGCAAAACGCCCGTGGACGTGAGTCATGTTGTCCTTTTGCTCCGCTTCGGCTTCGAGTTTGATGGGCCGAGTCTTGCCTCGAAGCGTGAACTCACCAGTCAGCTCATACAAAGGAGCACCAGTTCGACTCTTCTTCTCCAGCAGCGTCGCCGATTTGATCGTAAACGTGGCAGTGGGAAACTGACTAACATTCAGGATCGATGTGTTCTTCATGTTGTCGTTGACCTGTCGACGAGTCGACGCATCAGTCGATCCGCTCAATCCGACGTAACGTCTGGCGGCATCGGTGTCAGCATCAAAGCTGTTCATGTCGAAGACCAATTCCCCGGCCTCTTCACCGGCACCGAGGGTTAGTGAGCCGCTCTTGAGTCGTCCTTCGACACCATGCGGATGCCCCAGGCCAGTCTTGTCGACGAAGATATAAACCCGACTTTTCTGGACACTGATCTGATGGGGCTCCAACTGCTCAGCTTCTACCGGCTTCGCTTGTTTCTGCAGCTTGCCGGGCTGCTGCGGCTCCGCAAGAGAAACAGAATGAACGAATACGGATGCGACGCCAAGAACCAAGCTCAGAACAAGAAAGCTGCCAGTCCGAACCATAGACAAATCCTCCACTGAAAACGGTCACTCCACATGGAATCACCACGAGTAGCAATAACTTAAGCGGACTGTTGCTGTCGAGAGCGAATTACTACAATTGTCATAGTCGGTGATGTCGAAAGCATGTTTTTTTCATTTTCTGCGATCTGCAGAACCTCTCTATGTTGCTTGATCTGCGATCACGAAATCTCCAGTCTGAGTTAATGGATGATCCGTCCCTCGACGGCGTCTCACATGAGCGGGCTTTGACTGGACTACGGCGGATTAACTGGTGGAGTCGGACTGATCTGGCAGTCTGGCGAGCCATTCGAAGGAGTCTCAAGGGCGTCAGTTATGACCGCCCTGTTTCCATTCTGGACATTGCCTCCGGCGGCGGAGATCTCGCCATTCGACTCTCTCGAAGAGCTGAACGGGCGGGGATCGCGGTAGATATTGAAGGCTGCGACATCAGTCCCACCGCCATCGGATTTGCCACGCGGCAGGCTTCGGCGGCGAATCGTGGAAATGTCCGGTTCACACTTTGTAACGCGTTGCAGGAGCCGCTTCCGCAGGCCCAATATGATGTTGTGATGTGCAGCCTGTTTCTGCATCACCTGACGGCAGAAGATGCCGTGCTTTTGATGCAGAAAATGCAGGCCGCAGCTCGCTCGCTCGTATTGATCGATGATTTACAGCGTACCCGTCTGGGTTACTGCCTTGCCTGGCTGGGGTGTCGTCTCCTGACGCGTTGTCATGTTGTTCATGTTGATGGCCCCATGTCCGTCGAAGGTGCATTGACCGTCGCTGAAACGCAGAAGCTTGCAGAGCGAGCTGGCATTCGGAATGCGGTCTTCGAGACTCACTGGCCAGAACGATTCATTATGACCAGTCTTCAGAGTAAGTGCCTTGAGTCCCCAGTCAGTGCTGAGGCGACCTATGCACGGCAATGAAACAATGGCGTCAGAGAGATATGACGTTGTGGTCGTCGGTGCCGGAATTGCGGGCTCATTAGCAGGGCTGTTTTGTGCTCGGAGTGGTTTCAGGACTCTGATTGTAGAGAGGCAGCTGTTTCCGCGTCATAAAGTCTGCGGCTGCTGTATCAATGGAAGAGCGTTGGCGATTCTCAATGACGCTGGTCTTGCGGGCTGTCTTCAGGAACTTATGCCAACGACAACGTCGTCGCTCGCTATTCGTTACGCTGGAAAAAAACTTGATATAGCGATGCCTCAGAATATCGCCGTGTCGAGAAAATCACTTGATCAGTGTCTCTTGAATGAGGCCAGAAAGGCTGGTTGCGATGTTGTCGAGCAGGCAACGGCGACGGTGGTGCCATCTGACGCTTCTGGCATAAGTCCCGCAGATGATTTTCGAACGATTTTCTTGAAGCATCGTTCCCAAAATCCGGCTGCGACTGATGTCGAAGCTTCAACCAGTGAGAACAGAGAGACGAAAGTCTGTGCTCGCGTCGTTCTGGTTTGTGACGGTCTGGGGCATCCGAGTTTGCACCTTTTCCCCGAATTTTCTTCTCCGCCAAAACGTGGATCTCGGATCGGTCTGGGAGCGGTGATTCCTCGTTGTGACGGCGACAGCTGGATTCCGCAGGGAGCTGTTCTGATGGCCATTTCTCCGCAAGGCTATGCTGGAGTTGTGGAGATTGAAGATCGACAATTGAATATCGCGGCGGCGATCGATCCGAGTCACTTGCAGCAGTCCAGATCCGCGTGCTCATCATTGATCAGCATTTTCGAGGCGGCAGGATTGCCCATACCGACTCATCTTGGAGAGGCGGCTGTAAAGGGCACGATCCCCCTGACTCGCACGGCATCAAGAGTATCCGGGCACCGGATTTTTCTCTTGGGCGATTCTACGGGATATATCGAACCATTCACCGGTGAAGGTATGGCGTGGGCTGTTTCCGCTGCGCGGACAGTGATGCCTCTGGTCAAAACCGCAATCAATGAAACGTGGTCTCAAAGTCTTGAGCTGAGTTGGGAAACGGCATTCAGAACCATCGTTAGTGGCGAACAGAAAGTATGCCGACTTCTTTCAGCCGCACTTCGAAAACCGTGGTTGCTGACACCAGTGTTGACCGCTTGTCGGGTCTTTCCGTCTCTGACACAGCATCTTGTTGGCCGAATTAATCGAGTGCCTCGGGCACTGGAAAGTGTCTGATGTCGTTTGTCATTCTAGGTCTCGGAACAGCGTTGCCTGAACACTGCATCTCACAGCAGGGTGCCGCTACATTCGCAACAACGTGCATAGCAGCCGATGCTGCGGAGTCGAGCAAAGTTCCTGCACTGGTGCAGGCGTTGTATCGGCGTGCCGGCGTGCAGCAGCGATACAGTGTCCTTCTGGAATCGTCTTCCGACGGGGAGGCAACGGCCGAGCGATTCTATCAGTTTGCGAAGTCCGCTGAGGATCGTGGTCCGACGACTTCTGAACGTATGCAGCGTTATGAAAAAGAAGCAGGGAGACTCGTGGTCTCTGCAGCCGGAAAGGCTCTGAGCGAATCAGGGATTGGTGCTCACGAGATTACTCATCTGATTACTGTTTCCTGCAGTGGATTTGCCGCGCCGGGTGCTGATTTACAGTTGATTCGAGAACTGGGGCTTACAGCAACTGTCGCAAGAACTCATGTTGGTTTCATGGGATGCCATGGAGCACTCAATGGCTTGCGAGTCGCCAGAGCATTTGCCGATTCAGATCCTCAGGCCGTCATTCTGGTGTGTGCCGTTGAACTGTGTTCCCTGCACCATCAATATGGCTGGGATCCTCAGAAGATTGTCGCCAATTCGCTCTTCGCCGATGGTGCCGCTGCAGTTGTTGGTCGCTCTGGTCTGTCGATAGATTCAACGGCGTCACCAAAGCACGGGACGCTGGTCGACAATGGTTGTTGCGTCATCCCTGACTCCGAAGATATGATGACCTGGAGGATTGCAGACAATGGATTCGAGATGTCGCTTTCGCCGGAAGTTCCAGGCATCATTACTCGACATCTTCCTGGTGTGCTTGAGCAATTCCTGAGTCGTAACGGTCTGGCAATAGCAGATGTTTCAAGCTGGGCGATTCATCCTGGCGGCCCCAGAATTCTGGCGGCCACAGCGGAGGCTGCCGGACTAACCGAGGAACAGATGAGTCCCTCGATTTCAATTCTTCAGCGATGTGGAAACATGTCGTCGCCAACAGTTCTGTTCATCCTGAATGAACTACAGATGCGAGCCGCGCGACGTCCTTGTGTTATGCTGGGGTTTGGTCCGGGCCTCAATGTTGAGCTGGCATTACTTCGGTAGAGTGGCGTGATGAGCCTGGGGCGAAGAAACGGCCCGCGGGAGAAAGCAGCAGAGCTGGCAACAGTAATAAGTCTCCCAGCAGGGCAAGCAAAAGCAGAATAGCCATAAGAATCGCAAATCGACTGGTTGGTACAAAGTCACTGAAGGCGAACACCATCAAGCCAATGCCGCAGGAAACGGACGTCTGGATCATTGCAACGCCACAGTGCTGATAGGCAGATAAGACCGCTGAAAATCGAGAGACTCCTGGTTGATTGACTGTTCGTCGAAAGAAGGCGAGGAAGTGCAGTGTGTCGTCCACTGCGATTCCCAATGCGATACTTGCTGTCATCACTGAGCCGATATCCATTGGGTGCTGAAGCCATCCCATCCATCCAAACGCAATTACGATGGGGAAGACATTCGATGCCATTGCCAGAATTCCACTGATGATTCCGGCTTCGACAATTGTCATGGTCAGCGTGATGACAAGAAAAGCAGAGACCAAACTGTTGAACAGGTCTGTCAACAACTGTCCCTGAATCTGATGCACCAGGGGCATGATTCCGGATGTTGTGACTGTCACACCTTTCGGGAGTTGCTTCTGTGAGTAGAGCTCATCGAGTACGACCTTGCGAACATTTTCGAGGATTTCGCCATAGTTAAGCGGTTCCAGAGCGCTGACATGAGCAGTCAGTCTCCAGATCTCTCCTTTTTCAGTTGTTCTCAATGTTCCCATCTCGTGGAACGCTGGTTTGGCCAGATGGACGGCTTTGTTCAGCATCGCTGCTTTCATTTTTTCAGGCAGCGATTCCATCGAGGGCAGGCGAGGAAAGACGGTCAGGGCAGAGGTCGTGGCGTGGACTGCCGAATGCTTTTGAACGGAATCGTTGATGCGCCACAACAAGTCCATCTTTAGTCGGTCGTTCATACGGCAGGTGTTATCGAAAGTCAGAAGGACTTCGATGGGAACAAGCGGGCCGAGGTGCTTTTCAAGCCACTCGTAGTCCTGCATGATGCGGCTATCGTGAGGAAATAGAGTTTCGATGCGAATTGATGTCTGAAGCTTTGGCAGTCCGGCGACCCCCGTCAGCATGATGCCGAACAGCAAGAACAACGCTAATGGATTTCTGCGGTCAAGGAAAGAGGCCAGCCACGACCAGAACATGGCTGTCCTCGAGTGCTGCAGAGGATTTGAGTTTTCCGTCTTGACGAGAACAGGATCCTCTCCGGATTCCTGGTTAAACGGACCATGCTCTGACTGGCTACTATGGTTGCGCCGGCCAATAAGAATCATGGAGCAGGGGATCACAGCGAGAACTGTTGCGGTGGTCGTCAACACTCCAATTGTGCCATAGATTCCGAACAGTCGAATCGGCTCCAGTCCACTGACCATCAGCGATGCCGTTCCCATCGCAGTTGTTCCCAGCGAGAGGACACTTGGCAGCCAGCCTTTGCGAAAGGCTTCGATAGCCGCCGCATGTGGCGACAACGAAGTTGCCGCATTCTGATAGTAGTTCATCAGATGTATTCCGCCCGAGACGGTCAGGACCTGAACCAGCGGAGGCAGAATAATCAGAAGAGCGCTGAGTGTTTCGCCGGTATAGTGGATTACAGCCAGCAGAACTGCCTGACAGAAGCAGGCTGTGAGAAAGACAACAAGGCCACCAATCAATGATCGAAGCGACCACCAGCAGATGATGAAAACAACAATCGCTGACGGAGCAGCAAACTTCGTGAGAGACTGGTGGCTGGCTGCGTCGACCGTGAGACCGTCGATGACTGGTCCTGCCAAATGGATGTCTGCAAGCCGCACCTGACAGCAGTGCTGGATGCTTTCCTGAATAGCGGCAACGACATCGGCTCTGACTGCGAGTCCTGCGGCATTGAGAGTGACAATCACACAGGTCGTGCGTCCATCCGGGCCAATCAGACTGCCTTGCAGACGCTGAACGGCAACTTCGGGGGTAATCTCCGGAGTAGCAGGTCCTGCTGGCATGTTCGGAGTTTCGAGTTCTTCGTCAGAACCCTGGCCCTTTGGCTCTGACACCCGTGAGCCCTGAGTGAGTTTCAGGACAACTTCGCGCCCGCAGACAACATGATACAGGAGAGACTCACCTGCGCTGTCACGGAAACGCGGAGATTGGCGGAGATCATTGGTCAGCAGATCGAGACGCTCATCGGTCCAAAAACATTCGGGCCAACTGGCGATTACGACATCGCCGGGGCCAAACAGTTCAACAAACTCGTCGTACTGACGTCGCTCTGTAAAGGATGCATCAACCCAGTCGATGGGAGAGTTGTTACTCGACTTTAACGCATTGAAAGCGCCGAACGCGATTACCGGCAGCAGCAGCCCGACATAAATCGCAACTAAGCGAATGCGGGAGATAACAGCGTCCATGGAAGATGCAGTTCCGTCTGATTTGTTTCCGGGCGTCCTGTTCTCCGGCAGAGACAACAGCCGGGATTAATGAGGATTGTGTCAGATTCGTAAGTTCTGTGCGATCTCTGATGAGGATGGGCAAACAGAATTACCAGCCTCGTCGCCCCAGAGTGTTTTTCGATCTGCCGATTGGATCGAGTTGTCCCTGGGGCATGTGAGAAGCCATGTGTGTGGCGGCGGATTAGGAAGCACGTTCCCGCGTGGTGAGATCATTCAGATGCTGGGAAGGCATGAGTGGAAAGTCTGGTCGGACGACGTTATGGGATTCGTTGAATAGGTCGTAGTCAGTTTTGCTCTTAGTAGGAGCAGTTTTTTTCGCAGTTGTCACGACTTGCGTGGACTCAGCCGCTCGAATTCGAAGGCCTGTCTGGTGGTCGCACGCCTGATCGTGACTTCGATGCTGAGCTGTCTTCAATTCCTGAGGGATCACCCCGGGATGCACGGCTTGAGGAATCGTCGACAGCGACGGGGACCTTAATGACCTGCGCATCGAGTGGAATAAGAGTTGTTTCTGTACTTGCTTCGCGATTTCGAGCAAAGGCTGCTACTGAGAGCACAAAGAGTCCAACAACAAGTGAGAAGACGGCTGGCATCTCTCCCCGCTCGCTGATTAACAAAGAGAATTCCTGATGCTCGGTGGAAATTTTGCAGGTGGCCGATGCATGGAGTCTTCGACCGGTCTTTTCGAATCTTTGAAGAAACTCATTGCGAAACGACAATTGTAGCCGGGCCAATGAATCACGGGAGGGGAGCATCTCCAGAGATCGTCCTGACTCAGGGACCGCTGATTCGGCGTGCAGGAGACTGACGTCAATGTCGGCCTGCTGTGCTGACGGCAGTGCCGTCAGGGAAGTAGCAGGCACGCCGGGACGAACAAATCGAGGTGTTCCGTTCTCTGCAAAGACGGTCAGAAAGCCTCGAGTCACACAGTTGACTGGGTAAGGCGGATAAAGTTCCAGTTCAGGTGAGGTGCCTTCGAGGTCAGTTCTGCGTCCCAGCCAACGCAACTTCAAAGTTGTCACTGGTTTCAGCAAATCTACCACGAGAGATTTATGGGAACCATCATCCCATCGCGTCGATTCGTCAGTCTCAACTTCTGTGACGACCGTTTCTGCCGGAATCTTTACGAGACACTTTGATGGTATGTCGGCCGCATAAAGCAGGACGAGAGTTTCCCCCACCGCCGACTGTCCTGAACAATACCAGACGACGGTATCTGTGTTGGCAACGATCTCCCGAACCGTCTCGGCATTGCCGGAATCCTGAACAGCGGGGGCAGGAATGAGAAGTCTGGATTCGGTCAGATCTGGCCCGTCAGGCAGATTCAGGAGGCCTGACTTTTTGATCTCTGCCTCTTTGCCTACGGACAATGCGGCGTTGGAAAGCCATATTGGGATAGCCGACGACACATTCTTCAGCGCTGCGGTGTGTTCTGCGGATCCGACAGAGGCATCTGTTGGAACCAGAAGCAAATTGTCCCATCGCATTTCGTGAAGAAGATCGGGGAACTCATAGCTGACAGAACGCTGGCGATCGTCCACTGTTCCAGCAGGCAAAGTCCAGATGACTGTGAACTCCGGCTGGTCGAACATTTCTCGAACGACACTCTGATCTGCCACAAAGCTGTCTTCGTCATGAGACAATGTGAGTGCCCTCTGTTCGATCAATACGAAAGGTTCGCGAATAAAAGTCGGTGCTTTTTTAAATCTGACCTGTAGTGGTCCATGGCTTCCTGACCACTGACTGATATGCAGAACGAATGTTACCTGATCGGCTGATCTGATCGCGGCTAGTGATCCCGTTGGCTCTACGGGACGTGCTCGCACAAGAACGATGGGCTCAGTTTCATTCACCACCTGCATCCGGATAGGTGTTTCCGGTGGAATTGTATCGCCAGGACCTACGCGATTATCCGGAACTGCTCCCCCGAGCTTTTGAATAGAGAGACCCAGTGCCTCCCGATCCTGCACTGTCATGGAAGATTCAAGGATCTGTGCATTCTGGAGATGCGGACTATGCAGCGACACGGTCGTATCATCCGGCCGAATTTTCTGCTGCCCTGTGAGTGTGATGCTGTGCGCGCCAGTAGTTCCTTCCTTTAGCTGGATTACAAGCTGGTCGCCTCGTCGATGCCACGAGTCCAGACGGTTGGCTTCTCCTGCAACAACCTGCACATCGTTCACGACGACAGTCGAAGTGAGTGTAAGACGATGACGAAAAACCGGAAGTACAGATGTCTCGACGTCAATCTGACACTTCCATTCGATTTCTCCTTCGCGAATATCTGCGTTCTGAGAGATGCGAACTTCATTTACGCTGGTCCGTGGAACCAGGTTGATCTCAACTGTTTCATTTCCAGCGGGGACTCGAAAGACAACATCCGATCGCCGAAGCCATTGCCCCCAATCGGACTGCAGCTCCGGGAAAGCGGCAGTTGAAACTTGTTCGCCTTGAGGAGGAAGCACTGAAAAGACAGAGTTGGTTCTTACGGCAAGCAACAAATCCGGAGCGACAACGCAATCCGAGAATTGTTGAAGCTCAGAAACTGGTACTGGCTGTTTCTGAACGTCTCCGGCAGTCAGACGGACCAATTGAAAAACCAGAACAAAGCTGTCGCCGGTACCGGGAGGAAGCTGAATCACCGCATTTTGGTCTGTTACCGACCATAACAGGTCTGTGATTACATCTGCACCTGTTGTCGCTGAGACCGTGTTCAGCCGAAATCCAGCAGGAACTCGGTAACGAACTTCGGGCGCTAATTTGTTCCACCGTGTAAATCGGCATATGCAGTTCATGATCTGTTGACCGGCGTTCGTTTCACAGATGCTTAGAATCTGAACTGTTGCTGAGCGTGGACTCCCTCGTTCAATTTCATTTTGGAGCAGCCGGAAATCGACCCCATCAGACATTCCGAGACTATTGAGTTCTGTTACACCTGCCGCAGGTTTCCACTGGACTGCTCCCTCCGGAGACTGTGCTCTTGCACTGGAGTATAGATCTGCAGGGCATACAACTTCGACCGTGGTTTCGGGGCAGGGCAGGCTGGGTAGCCGGAATTGGACCCCCGATGTTTGTCTTGAGGTCACAGGCCGCAGTCGACACTCAATGGTGTGCATAGTGAAGGCATCAAGGGAGCCCGCATCCACGGAGGTTGAAATTGCTGAACGATCTCCTGCAGAGAGGAACGTAGAGTCTTCAACAGAACGAGACGGGAGAAGACTGGAAGCAGGGATTTGGACAACGATAGAATCTGAGCCAAAAGGTTCCGGGAGGATCGGGATTCCGTCGACCCGGCATTCAACAAGATGAGAACCCTGCAGCGGAATACGCAACACCGAATCTTCCTCGCCGCTGATGGCAGAAACTCCCACTGTGAGCCGAACTTCAAGAGAATTCGCGGCCTCTGCCACGATTTTCGCATGCAGCTTTGTGACCACAGCGGCTGGCATCAGACTCTTTTGATCAATCGTGTTTTGCTGAAAACGATCAAAGATATCACGGCGAACGTAAACGATATCTGCGTCTGAAAACTCAACGTCTGGCATCAGGACGTCAATGCCTCGACTTTGTTTTGGAGGGATCACCTCTCCCGAATTGCCAGCGGTTCGCAGTAGGGGAGCAGTGCCGGGCGCTGGACTTTGCCATGCATTGGCAGTCTGGGAATAACCGATGACCACAATCACGACGCACGACTGAATCCAAAGGCCCTTCAAAGGCGTTCGGATCCAATTCCAGCGACTTAGCATCACGAATGTCAAACCAACGCATAGTCCCCAGAACGCTCCTTCAAGTGTTGCATTGACCACAGGAGTTTTTACGAGCACGCTGACAGCGAGAAACCCAAGAGCCACGAAGGCTGTTGGGACACGGTAGCGTGTTGCAAGATTGCGGAAGGCTATACAGCCGAATGCCAGTAAAAGAAAGGTTCCTACTGCGATCGCAAGTCGACGGCGCAACTGAGTCACCTGAATTGTCACCGCTGTTTTTGACTCGATAGTGTCGATCAGGGTCTGTGGCTGCCAGCCCTGAACTGCTGCAAGTTGCCATTGAATGATGAACTGCCGGATTTCCGCAGGAACGGAGCGTGAATCCTGAGACTGCATCATTCGGCTTCCGTCAGTCGCGCTGATCAGGAGTCGGTCCAGAATCCCGGAGATGACGGCAGGTTCAGTTGCAGCAAATGGATTCGCGGGGGACTGCAGTTCGAGTTCCGGATCGACGAGGAAGTGATGAGTGCATTGCGGAACTGCCAGTTCATTCATAAAAAGTCGTGGAAGTTCACGTTCTCCTGTGACGCGTCGTGAACGACTGGCTGATTCAGTCCATCGCACAATGACCTGGCAGTCTGCAGAGGTCAGAGGTAGTGGAATAGAAAAGCCCGCGGGTGTTTGCTGAAGCTGCACACGATGTCCGTCGACAAGAACCAGTGGACGCAGATGTTCCGGCAATGCCAGTGGCAATGAATTCTGTCCCGCGCTGCGAGCGACGTTTGCGACGGCCAGAAGTTCACGGTGCAGGGATCCACTTTCCTCACTGATCAGGTGCAGAATATGCAGGTCGATTGCCTGACCTGACTCCAGCCCTGGATTCACATCAACTTTGACACGAACAGCCGAAAGGCCAGGGGGTAACTTCCAGACCGTTGATTGTGGTTCTGAATCCCGATTGTCTCTGGCGAGGCCACTGACTGAGAGTAGTCCTTCATCGCTGGCGAATAACTGAAGCGTCCCTTCGAGTGGCAGTGTTGAGTCCGGTACAGGGATTGTTGCTGTGAATTCAGGACTTACCGTCCGTCGGGATTCGCACCGAACAACAACAGACGATCCCGTTCCAGGGTTCTTTAATGGTATTGTCCATCGCTTCCATTCAGATGTCAGGTCGGGATCGTCTACACGTCGGGCTGCGACAGATTCACCATCGACGGTCCATCTCAGGTCAGGACTCGCGCTGGACGTTACAGTCACAGTGACGTTGTTGTTCGTCTGCATTTCCGCAGGGATCTGAATTCGTGAATTCTCTACAATCAGCCCGTCTGTGATTCGGATTGTGTGCTCAAATTGTTGTTCAGTGCCAATCAGACTGTTGGCTGGAGAATAGATTTGTGGCGTTAACGATATTGCATTTCCCGTTTCGAAGGCTTCCATACCGGAAAGAAAACGACTGGCCGGGAACCAGGACATCTGTTGCAGCACTTCGTCGCGACTCATGGAGCGACGTCCCATACTCCATCGTCGCTGGAGGTCTGTGTTCAGAGTAAATGCGGGTGGAAACATCACGACTGAAATGGTTCTTTCAGACTCCGGAATCGACTGCAGCGGAAGTGCGAGTAACAGTTGGTCCGCATTGTCGGTCTGTTGCAACTGAATCTCGAGCAGACGCGATGCTCCCGGCTCAAGTGCTTCCGGAAGATGAACTGTCAGCAAACTGACATCTGACGCAGAACTCACGTCGGTTGATTCAAAAAACAGAGAGCGGGAGTTAGACGCATAGCGGACTGAGATCACTTGCCATCCCGGGGTTACAGGCCACTTCAGTTCTACAACAGGAGCCGCCTCACAACTGACATTTGTAAGGCAGCGAACTGTTGCGAGACGCCCGGCCGGCTCGACAATGGTTGCAAGGGCTTCACTGATTCGTGGTTGGTTCGTTGACGTGCGAACGACTGCGGATGCCTCGGGCAGAAACTGAGTCAGTTGATACTCTCTTGACTGATCAGGGCGGGTAACAACATCTCGTTCCTGAATTCCAACCAGAGTCCACTCATCAAGCTTGATCGTCGACGGAAGTAGTACGCTGATCTGGCTCATCGGCAGAAGAATCAGTCCTTTATACTGATTATCCGTGCTAACCCAATGAGATGGCGAAAGCATGGGAAGGTTCCATGTTTCGGACTGAGGCAGTATGGACTCTGCTGAGATCGTTATCACGGCACCTGATGTCATCCTGGGGATCGACATCTTCAAAAGGAATTGATTATTCTCGTTCAGGACCGACCAATCAACGGGCCGCTTATCCTCAAGAGAAACCTCATTGACTCGCATGCCTTCCGGAATTCGAGCCACGATTGTAATCGGATGAACAACCGACGTAGGTAAGCCAATTGTCCAACGCGATGTCAGTACTTCTCCGGAAGCAATATGACTGGCAGTGAAACCGTTTAGCGTCAGAGATTCCTGAGACTTCAGGTCAGACTGGGGCCGACAACTTATCGTCAAACGTGACGAATCCCCCGGGATCAGAGTCCACGTCGAGCGCGACTCAGAAATCTCCGGGCCAAGAACTAAACTGCCAACGCTGCTGACCTGAATTCCGGGAGGAGTATGCAGCAGGAATTTCGAAGTTGTGGCTTTCGGCAGTGAGAACCGAAACATGACGACGTTGCCGGCCACAAGCCCATCGGCCGTCCATGTGCCGGAAAGAAGTGTTGGCACGCCGGATCGGAGCACAAATATCCGTCGTGAGGCGTCGGATCCTAGTGTCACGAGCCCCTGATCATCCGTTAGCTTCAGTTGCTGAAGGTTTGTTGTCCCCAACAACAGTGGCCCTCCAGTCGATCGGTCGGAACCGTTTCCGTTCTGAATTTCGGACTGAGACTGTGGAACCAAAGCGAGTTGGTCGTCGGTGCTGGCTGCTGAATGTTCTTCATTTTCATAGAATCGGAGTTCAACCTTGCCCGAGGTGATCTGTGAGCCCTCCAGAGTGGCTTCGTACAAGGCGTTGCTGATTCTCGATCGATTCTTTGCGAACTCAGGTTGTTCGGATTCCTGACTCTTTGTTCGAATCTTGTCTAATTCGCTCCGCGGTACTGGAACATATTCTCCGGCGTTTGCACGCTGTCTGATCTCATCAAGAGGCACTGTTTCAGTGGAGAGTCCATGAGCCTGGTTCTGCGCATGATCGTTCGGATTCGATCCATCGGTCGAATTCTGCATCAGCATCATCAGAAGTAAGGCCAGAACGTTCATGAAGATCCGTCAGTCCCAGACCGGGAATTAGTCACGACAACTTTTGCGAAATGCATCATCCAGGGGAAAGTGGTATCCTCGAAGTCGAGGTGAAAAAGTTACTTCGTTAATCCTGAATTCAATTTGAAACTTAGGTAATTGACGGACGGATTAGCTCGCAGAACCCACTGTCACATCTGAAGCACGCGAGTTCTGTGCGGAAATCGGACCACCGGAATCCGGCAATGGTGACGTCATTACACCAGAGAAACCAAATACCGTGGGATACTCGTTAGCTTTTGAAGACCCGGAGAATCTCATTCTTCGTTCGCTGGTCATTCGCTGTATCGTGGCGGAAACAAATCCAAATAGTACGCCCATCGCGACGTAAGGAGCCACGATTAGAGTTCGCTCCGGGACAAAGAGCCACGCGGCCAGGCCGAAACAGATCAGTAGCAGGGTCGGGGCCGTGATTGTAAGTCCTCTGAAAAGCCAGGACGTCAGATAAAAAACAACACAAGTTAATGCACTAACCAGCAGCAAAGCGACATGTGGGACCAGATAAAGCTTAAGGGCACCGGATTCTGAGGAGCCAAAAAACAAATCATGGCGTCCGGGCTGCCCCAGCCATTCATCCGCTCGCTCGATAATCAAATTTTGGAGGTCCTCTGAGTATGGCGAAACTACAGCAAGAAGCTGTCGATCTGCCAGACTGCGAACCGTCTCACCTCCCGGAAGAATAGTCGCTCCTCGCTGGGTCAAAGACAAGAATGTGGTGGATGCAGAAACGGCCTGAAACTCGTCCTGAGATCCAACGCACCAAACAACCGGAGCTGCCGCAGACTCACCGACGATAGATGCTCTACGGAACAATGAAGATAACCACAGTGCTTTTGTTTCTGGTAGTTTTTCGCGAACGCGAATCTCGAAGAGCACGGGGCCATTGCCAATACCGTCGATCTTATCAACGGCAATTGTGCGACGAGTGACTCGCCGATCTGCGATCCTCTGGGGGGGCATGACAACGGAATCCGCACCACTTGCTCGCAATGTACGATCACCGAGCCGAATTGTTTCCAGCTTTAAGTCTTCAGGAGTTTCAATGACAATTGAGTTCGGGACTGAATCATAAACTGCAAGTGTTGAAGTAATAGCCTGGCCGCCAATGATTGTCGTTCCAACGAAGACCAGATCCGGGCTTATGGACGCCGTCAGAGCCATCCGGTCTGTCCATTGAATTGGAATCACAGTCACAGGCTGTGTCGTTTGCATCGCGGATTCAAAAGTCTCTGAATAGACCGGAGACCATGTGGAATCATCCGGAACACGGAGTCCACTAAAAGAACTTGTTCCTGCAAGAATACTGAGGACCGTTGTGGACTCCGGAATAATCACCGGGAGTTGATACACATGATTCATTGGCTGTGCCGCCTCAAGCGGACTTGACCACAGATAAGTCACCTCGACGTCGAGACTACCACGCCGACTTTCCGGAAGCCGGAAACTCCAGTTGGATGATTCAATGGTCCCTCGAAGCGGTTCGGTTGTCCCCGCGATTCTGACTGTGGGACGACGGATGCCATCCGGGACCTGTAGTTGAAGGCTCGTCAAGTCCCGATGTTCGATCTCGAAATGGATCAACTGTTGAACTTCAATGCCGTTCTCTCGAGGTTGTAATCCCACGGTGATTTCCGCGTTAACCGACGGCGCCTGCGCCGGTAGTTCGAGGCGAATAGGATTTGTTGGATCATCGTGAAGCCAGCTTTCCGACTTCAATCCGTCATCAACTCCAATCCCCGTCAACGCCCCCGCAACAGGTACAGACGGCAAGAGTTCTCCTGTTCCCATGTTGATGGGGCGAATAGAGTATTCATCAGACTCGATGGTTCGAATGACAAAAGGTTGTGCGCGTCGAGTTGCAACCTCCGGGCAACGTAATTGTATTGTTCCCGATCGCACTTCCGCCAGAGGCGCATACGCGCTGAAGACGACGGTAAATTGCCCGGATTGCCTTTCAGGGAACGTAACCTGAAGTATATCTTTATCTGTTTCTGAAGTTGTCCTTGTTAACGGAAAACTGTTCTTTCCTGTTTCCAGACGAAACGTACCTGGGACGATTTGCCATTCGTTAGCAGAGTAACCCGGCCAGATAATCGAGAGATCCAGCAGAGACCCTTTCAGCACATTCACAGGATAACGAACTGTCATCACCACGTTCTGTGGATCAGGTTTCAAACTGAGTTCCGGGGAAACCGCAAACTGAGCTTCGGTCTCCTCGACGTGCAGGACAATCAGAGATTCGGGTGATCGCATGCGAAAGGCTGTCGCAGCAACACTCAGATCGGCTTCCGAGGTCACACGAATTCGTTGAGCCCCCCGGAGTTCTGTTTGCTGAACCAGAAGTCCGGTCGGAGCAAGAATATCCAGATCTCCCGGCTGCTGACCGGCATCCCGAACCGACGGCATGGAGACTCGGATATCCTGTGGAAATTGACGGCCCGTAAGCTCGAGGTCAAATGAGAGAGTCAGCGTACCTTCCAGTGCGGAGGTCAGACGATACAACGCCGCAACAGGACCGTCCGTGGGAGGACTTTCGAAATTGTTCAGGACGGAGACCCCGGCAGCGTTTCGAGCATCGGCTTCGACAAGTTGAAACCCCGCCGGAAACGTAACCTGAATTTCACTCACTGGGCTTCCACTAATTTGAAGTACCTGAGTTCCTGTCAGCGTGACAGGAATTGTGGTCAGGTCCAGCTTCATGCGGTTCTGAACCTGAATAACAGGTTTCTGCGTGATTCGCGAAACGACCTGCGACCATGTCATTCCAAAACCAGGCCCCGGACCCCAGAATTCAACTTTACGCACGCCTTGCTCATCACGGGTGGTCTTGTCGACAGTGGATGCTGGAAGCTTCAACAGTTCAACTGGTCCACCAAATTGAAACATCGCATGTGAGATTGGGGCGGCCGGGAGATTGAGGCTGATCTGCGAAACGCCCGGTGACACGACCCTTGTTTTTCCAACGAGGTCCATCGAAATCGTGTGCAGCCCCTTACCTCGTAAATGCCACTGTTGAGTATTCTGCTCACCGGTGGTAAGCATTGATTGCCCATTCACCGCTGACGAGACTGCTTTCGGTGGACCGGCGAGATAAACATCCCCAAGGGCCAGAGGAACGATGACCCATTCTTTAACGGAGTTCACCTGGATCTGTAGATCAATTTTCAGGCGCACTTCGTCCTGATCAATGTTACCCTCAACTTCCAGTTGAGAGACTGTGAAGC
Organism: Planctomycetaceae bacterium; assembly: GCA_947463775.1. Classification (GTDB taxonomy): domain Bacteria; phylum Planctomycetota; class Planctomycetia; order Planctomycetales; family Planctomycetaceae; genus SXXK01. The sequence goes on from CANHVD010000002.1 coordinate 31,419, forward strand.
GTGGCTCATTTCGCTGTTCTTCAACACGTTGGAGAATCTCGTCAACAATGCCGTTCCCCAGCAGATCAGAGACTGGGATCAGTTGGCCCTGAGGAGTCCGAAAAAGGATTGCCCCCGCCTCCACACTGGAATCAGCCGCAATTGCGGTAGTCGCTTCGTTCGTCCCGGATGGTGGCTGTGGGGCGTTGTCAGACTGAGCATAAAGCTCAGATTCAAACAAGATCATCCAAAGCTGCAGTGACAGCAGGCAGATTAATGGCCTCATCGACCCGCTTCCTTTCTGCATCAGACGACGCGGACTCCGAAAATGACTCTCCTGTTAGTTTAGGCGGAATTTGGCGGCTGGTGAAGGCGTTGAAGGAAATCAACGGAATGCGGCTACGAGTTCCTGGCGAAGTGTCGCAGTACTGGCAGCAAGCAGGCTTGGAACGAAAATATCAAATTCATCGCCTGTAAGGGTTGTAATGGATCCTCCAGCCTCAGAAACCAGTAGGGCTCCTGCTGCAACATCCCATGCGTATAGACTGCTCGACCAAAACGCATCAATTTGACCGCAAGCGACGTAAGCCAGATTCAACGCTGCTGAGCCCGTCCTTTGGACAGTTTGCAGTTGTGTGAGCGCTTTCAGGAATCTCTTTACAGCCGGATTCTCGGGATCCGTTGCGACAGGCAAGCTGGCGATTGCCATCGCAGTCTTCATTTCTGTCTCTCCACTCGTCTGAATTCGCAGTCCGTTGCGAAACGCACCTTGTCCAATTACCGCCGAGAAAGTTTCGTTGCGAGTTGGGTCATGGATAACACCGACAACAATTCGACCACCAACAGATAATGCGATCGACACGCAATAGTAAGGGAAGCTGTGCACGTAGTTTGTGGTGCCATCGAGTGGGTCGATAATCCAGAAAGCATCTGTGCCCGGCGTTCGATCGTTGAGATTCTCTTCGCCGAGGAATCCATGGTTTGGAAAATGCCGCTTGAGACTTTCGACGATTGCCGACTGTGAGGCTTCATCCGCTTCGGTGACGAGATTGGACCGACTCTTCTCCCGGACAGAAAACCGTCCAATCCATTCCTGAAGAACTTTTCCACCCCGTTGCGCGGCTTCGACAGCGGCGGAGAGCCAGAGTTGCAGATCGTCCGCTTTGAATTCAGATGGCTTCATGATTTGATGAGTTACAAGTGGAGTCGAGAGAAGGGGGGCGTATTCGAAAGCTTCATCCGCAGAGTGAGCATCTTCTCACCGGGATTCTTCATTTCATCGGTATAACAATCAGTGCCAAAGGATAGCAGTCCTTATGTGCTTTAAGAAGACTTCAGCCGATGTTCAGAAGAATCTGCCGACGTGTGCTCATCAAGGAAGCAAACTGCCGGACAAAGGACAGGTTGAAGAGGAATACGTCATATCATTCGCAGAAACGACACCCTGTCAGCATTTGAAAAATGCCGACCATTACACCTAATAACCAGACGGCACCGCGCGATCCGAACAATGATTGATGCTGCGCTTGTGCGTTGAGTATGTCCGTGGTCAATGGTCGGGAACTTCTATGCTGTCTCGTCGTACGCTGATTTGCATCCCGATCGTTCTGCTTTTCGCCGCGAATTTTCGGCTAGCGAGAGGCGAAGAGCCTTTCCTGAATGCTTTGCGGATCACGTCATTTGCAAACGACTCCGGGGATTCAAAGTTCACCCCCGTCTTTGTGTCACACCAAATGACAAAGACAATGAATCAGGAAAACGCATTAGAGAATGGCTCCTTGATTGAAGGTCCAGACGACTTAAAAAACACTGGTTATGACGTGAACGGTGCTGAAGACGGCACTTTTGAACCTGTGGGGTTCACTGACGATACAATTTGCGCGGAGCAGGATTGCGAACAATGCGGCGACTGTGAGATTCCCCTGGTTCGCCATCGAAATGGTTTTGTTCAGGGTGTTCAGGTGAGCTATGGTTCGATCGGCGATGATCCTGCCACTGGCATTGGCGTGCGGACGGTCGACACCAGCGCCAGTTTTGCGATCCCTCTGGGAAGTATGGACAATGTGATATCTATCACGCCTTACTTTCGGGCTGATTTACTTGAGGCTGCAGCGATCTTTGATGTTCCTGATTCACTCTACGATACTGGCGTCAAGATGTTTTGGCGTCGCCCGATCTCAGAACGACTAGGGTCAATGATCTTGGTGACCCCGTCGGTTCGAAGCGATTTTCAGACCAGCGATAACGCGTTTCGGCTATTCGGTCTCGGACTTCTGACCTGGCAATGGGTACCGAAGACACTTTCAGTTTCTGGTGGTGTTGTTTACACGGGGCGCCATGACTTTCCGGTTTTGCCAGCGATGGGTTTGCTTTGGACGCCCTCGCCACTATGGAAGTATGACATTCAGTTTCCCTCACCCAGGATCTCCTACCGCCTGGCAAAGAGTGGTTCTGAGCATGAGACGTGGGGTTATGTTAGCGGAGTCTTTGGTGGCAACACCTGGGCTGTCAAGCGGACCGGTGGAGTCGCGGATGAACTTACGCTGAGCGACCTGCGGCTGGTATTCGGTCTGGAACATCTGCAGCCACAAAATCGATCTGTCTTTGTCGAAGCTGGTTATGTCTTCAACAGGTCCATCGAGTATACCAATACCGGTTTCCAGCAGGATCTGGACGCGGCGATGATGTTAAGGATGGGTGTTGCGTTTTAACGGCGCTCGTCTCGTTGCTTCATGCAGCCTCGTCTTCTTCCTCGCTAGGTGTTTCAGCGATCGCGGGTAATGTTCTTTGTCTGCGAAGGGTCTCGAAATTTGGGAGATCTTCCAGCTTCCGCAGTCCAAACATCGACAGAAACTGTCGAGTCGTCTCGTAAAGAAAAGGTCGACCGAGAGAATCATCTTCTCCGCCGATTCGCAATAGCCCTCGATCCATTAACTGGCGAATCATCTCGGCCGACTGTACGCCTCGGATGGCTTCCACGTCGGCTCGCGTAACAGGCTGCTGGTAGGCGATAATCGTCAGCGTTTCCATCATGGGGGCTGACAGCTTCATTTCTGCTTGTCGATTGTGGAGACGGTCCAGCCAAGCCGACAGTGAGGCTCGCGTCATCAGAATGTAGCCGGACGCCGTTTGCTCAATTCGGAATGCAGACCGAGTTCGGTCATAGCCATCATTAAGTACCTGAATAAGTTGTTGCACTTCGCGAACGTCAATGAGTCGAGCGACTTGCGAGAGTTTCTTGGCTGGGGTCGCACCTTCAGCAATCAATAAGGCCGCTTCCAGTCGAGCAAGGCGAGTTGAACGAACGAGTCCGCCATCGGCAAGAATCTGAAACGCGCTGCGAGTGTCCCTCGGGGACGATCCGTTCGAGATCAGCCACTGAATTCGCTCTCGGTCTGTGCCACCAGAAGAGACTGTTGACCAGGGCTGTCCGATTCGTGTCGATGTTCCGCGCGATGATGGGGGCATGGCTGAGAGGAGTCGGCAGAGGAATCGAAAATTCCTCAGGGTTTTCGGCGTGCAGTTTCGAAGAGAGAAACGAGGAGTTTGGCAATGAGAAAAGTGAGCATGCGAGATTCGCCGGTCTGTGTAGAGATGTCGGACCTGATAGCTCAGAAGAAACTTTAAGTGGTCATGGGAAACTCGTTGCAGAAAACCTCGAGATAGTTATTCCACAGTCTGTTCAGCCTGCCACTGCCTAACCTGATTCAGAACATTTCTTGCACATTCTTCACGTGACTGCCCTACGGCTTCGAATCGGATTCGGGTCAACTCAGTCTGACCACGAAAGAAAGCTGCGAACCCCACGGGAGTTTTTGAGCCAGCTTCAAACCACATTGTTCGCAATGCTCCGTTAACGTTAAGTTCTTCAACGATCCTCTCGGCACCTCCGGCCGTTTTCGGAGTTTGCGGCCCTGTGAGTGAGTCGTCAGATGATTCCTCAAGGTCGAACGGATTTGACAGGTCTTTGTCGAAGGCTTCTGTGGAGTCACGTTTCAATGGGCGGTCCGCGTCGGCCGATCTTGAATTACTAGCGGACGGAGACTCTTCAAATAGCTCGTCGAATTCCTCGCTGGCACCATCTGTTTCGCGGTCAGGACGCGTTTTTCGAGGTTCAGATTCAGACTCGACAATATCGAACTCATCAAGGAGTTCCTCTGCAGAGCCATCTGTTGCTTCGAGCGGCGTTGTAGAGACAGATGGCATCTGCCCCGGCGGGCGCAACAACGCCATGGCCGGCACCACGATTAGTGGTAACGTCATCAACAGCGTCGAAAGTAGTCCGCTGCGAGAGGATTCCATTCCCGCATCCCGTCTTTTTTAAATAGGATTGCCGCTCCATCGGGCAATTTCTGCCGGAGTCTATCGGCCGACGGGAGTTATCACAATTCCAATTTTCGTTTGCCGTCAGGATGGTAGTTCAGTGAGTATTGGTTGTTTGCGGAGTCGGCGTTGAGAGGTGTTTTCATGTGCGGAGCCATCTCGTGAAGATATTCAGGCTCCGAGCCACAAACTGAATTTACAGGGATTCAGCGTTTGATTTTTTATGATGCGATATGGTTTAAATCAGCGATGGAGAGAAGAACAGGTTTCGTATGATTGTGGGAACCCGTGGATTACTGCGGCATTTCGGGGACCGGCGAAATTTGCTGGTGACCTTTCAAACGGCCCGCGTGATCGATGGATGTTACTGCACACTGCAAAAATTTGGAGATGCGGAATGTCAGTCAAGCAGAATCATGTTAGTCAGAAAATGTCCCGACGTGGCTTCTCCGTGATGGTGTGCATGGCTGGTGCTTCGTTGGCTGTAAATCAGGGTTTGTCTGCCGATGAACGAGCGTCAGGCGCCGAGCATCCTCTGATGCCTGCATTGCGGCATGCCAAAAGCTGTCTTGTTAAAGCACAGGAGATGAAAGGGTATGAGTGTACCTTCTCGAAGAAGGAAGTTGTGGGAAACGAATTGATTTCTCAGACCATGAAGATGAAGGTTCGCCATGAGCCGTTCAGCGTCTACATGTACTTTATGGAACCTTCAGAAGGCCGTGAGGTCATCTTCGTTGACGGAAAGAATGACAATAAGCTGCAGGTCCACGAAACAGGTCTCGCTGCTTTGATCGGTACCTTAACTTTGTCTCCCGAAGATTCTCGTGTGATGGCTGAGAATCGCTATCCAATCACGAAGGCCGGGCTCAAGAAGATGTTGGAGTCGATTGTACTTCAGTGGGAAGAAGAGACCAAGTACGCGGAGACGGAGGTCAAGTATTTTGAAGATGCGAAGGTGGGTGACTATAAGTGTCGCGTGATTGAAAGCAGCCATCCGCAGCCTCGGAAACAGTTCAAGTTCCACATGACCAGGCTCTGGATCGACGAAAAGACCGGATTGGCCGTGCGAGTTCAGCAGTTCGGCTTCCCGAAAAAGAAGGACGCGAAGCCGCCGATGCTGGAAGACTACGCGTTCAC
>CANHVD010000003.1 GCA_947463775.1 Planctomycetaceae bacterium
GATGGGCCGCGTGCTCCAGGCGAATCAGTTGTTCCATCACGTCTACGTCTGCCGCGGTCGGCGACTGCAGATGCGGTTTGAACCAGCGACGAGTCGCTACGATCGCTTTGAGTTGAGTCATCTCCCGTAGCCCTGCTTCCCCGCGAGTCATCCCATGGCCGCTCATTCCGCGACCTCCAAAGGGGACTCGCGGATCAGCCGTTGGCACGATCATGTCATTGATCACAACGCACCCAGCGGGAATCAGACGAGCGAGCTGCTGACAACGAGCCGGTGATCCAAACACGGTCGCACTCAATGCGTACGGACATCGGGAGTTTTCTCGCAGAGCCTGTTCGGCTGACTCTACGCGAATGAATGACAGCACCGGAGCAAAGATGTCGGCTTGAGCAATCGACATGTCGGAAGTGACATGATCCAGAATGGCCAGACCGGAAAGTTCAGTCGGGCTTGTGTTGGACAAAGAACCACAGACCAACTCCGCGCCGCTGGACACGGCCTCACGAAGTTTTGTGGCAGCGAAACTGAGTGCACGTATTGAGCCGGAGTCTTGTAGGGTGGGACCAGCGAGCATTGCGAGCGCCGGCCCACCATTTGGATCAAGCGGTGGGCCAGCGCTGCGCTTGTCCCACCCTACGATTCTGGCGTCTAGTTTTGCTTTGAGCAGTCGCAGGATCTTATCCGCCTGCTGGTTACTCGCGAAGACTCGTCGAGGCGCCATGCACGTTTGGCTGTGGTTCAGCGTTAGCCCAAAAAGCAGGCAATCACTGACCAGATTCAGGTCGGCGCCCTCCAGTATGAACACCGCGTCGCAGCCGGAAAGTTCCATCACGGATGGAGTCGCTGATTCGGCCAGCTCACGGCTAACGGCTCTGCCGGTGTTTGCTGAGCCCGTCAGAAACACTTTATCAACACCGCCGCGAATTGCCTCATTGGCCGCTTCGGAGGATTCCGGCAACACCTGGATCAAACCTTCGGGTATGCCTGCGGAGACAGCCATCGAAACCAGTGTCTGCATGGCTCGTGAACCATTCGCAGCCGGTTTGACCAGAACGGCATTCCCCGCAGCGATCGCCTGCAGCAATTGAATCCCGGGCAGCATCAGCGGATAGTTCGAAGGACCGATGATCAACACAACGCCCATGGGTTCCGGCCGCAGGACAACTGAGTTTCCCCAGAGCCACATCGGGCGCCCGCGTTGACCGACCGTTTTCTCCTTCAGAATACGAGTCGCTTCGGTCTCCAGAAATCGGCAGGCGTCCAGAAATGGAAGTACCTCAGCCGCCAGCGTTTCAGCCAGATTGTCACGGCCCACCGTGTTTGCCAGCGCGCGAGGATCAGCGGCGATTTGCAGACGTAGTTTCTTTAGGATCTTGAGACGGCTCTGCAGAGGAACAGCAGCCCATTCCACCTGCGATGAACGAGCGGTCTTCAATTGCGATCGAACTGTATCAACCACTTCATGGCTGGCATCCGAGCGCGACGGAGTTTCGTTCACACTGTCCGCCGCAAGCAGCCGCAGTCGAACGCTTGAAGGCTCTGTCTTCGCACCCAGAATCGCGGGCCCCATCACGCAGCCCTCCGTTGCGCCGGTGGTGCCATTGGCAGCGTCGCAGGCGATGAGGATGCTTCCGGAAATTGTAGTTGCAGGGCATCGCACATCATGCGAGCCGAGATCCGAGCAGACTCATAGATCACCGGCAACCCGCTGCCCGGATGAGTTCCACCGCCGACGAGGTAGACCTGCTTCAGATCGTTGAAGTGGTTTCGCGGGCGAGCATGCAGCATCTGTCCCAAATTATGAGCCAGATTGAACGTCGCACCTCGGAAGACCTGATACGTGCTCTGCCAGTCGTCCGGCGTCACGACTTTTTCGAAGCGAATGCGTTCTTCGACATCGTGCAGCCCGAGCTTCGCCATTTGCTGCAGTACCCGCTTGCGAAACATCGGCGTCTGAGATTTCCAGTCGACATGCGGGCTTTGGTTGGTTACCGGAGCCAGTACATAGAGCGTGCTCATGCCTTCAGGAGCCAGCGAACTATCCGTCACACCGGCGTTCTGAACATAGATCGACGGATCTTCAGACAGGATCTTCAGGCGATCAATCTCATCGAGATTTCGTTCGTAATCCTTCGCTATGTAAATCGTGTGATGCGGCAGGTGGTCGTATCTGCCTTCAATACCGAGATACATCATGAAGGTCGAGCAGGAATACTTACTGCGATCCAGCTTTTTGTTGTTCCACGACTTTCGCAGGTGATCGGGCACCAGCGTCTTCATGGCCTGAGCGAAGTCGGCGTTGATCACCAGTGAATCAAACATTTGATCGCCGGTGCGAGTCTTCAGCCCGACCGCTTTGCGACCTTCGAAATGCAATTGCTCTACGGGTTCATTCAGTCGAACATCCACGCCCATATCACGCGCGATCTCGGCCATCTTCTCGCTGACAGCTGCACAACCACCCGTCGGATGAAAGACACCGTATTCGTATTCCAGAAACGCGAGGATCGTAAACAAGCTCGGGCACTGAAATGGCGACATGCCCAGATACTTGGACTGAAATGAGAACGCCGTGACCAGTCGAGGATCGGAGAAGTGTTTGCTCAGGTCACCGGCCACAGATCGCCATGGGCGAACCCACGGAGCTGCTTTCAGCACAGACGGACGCAGCAGATCAAGCATACTGCTGAATGGCGATTCAAGGATTGGTCGGAAACGTTCCAGCTTGGTTCGATTTTCGTTCATGAATCGCGCGAACGAATCGGCATCCTGCGGAGCGATGCGAGCGATCTCGGTTCGCATGCGTTCCAGATCCGGCGTTGCATCAATGCGTCCTCCGGCACCGAACTCCAGGCGGTACTGAGGATCCAGCCGAGTCATAGGGACATCGCGCCAGAGATTGCGGCCGACGGACTGAAAGATCTCTTCTAGCACTCGTGGGTAGAGAAAGAAGGTCGGACCGGTATCGAATCGAAAGCCGTCCGCTTCAATCGCCGCGCAGCGACCACCAACACGATCGGCGCGTTCGAATAATGTCACGTCTGCGCCAGCCTGAGCCATGAGCATGGCATTCGCCAAACCACCTGGCCCTGCACCGACGATGCAGACCTTCTTCCTGTTCGCTGGCATCCTTGCCATTGCGCGTCCTGTCACATCAAGGAAACAATTGACTTCGGCAAATTATGCCGAAGTTCTGGGTGTGGTACAATATGAGTCGGGAGCCTCGGGAATTGTGGATCACCAACGTTCAAACTGGCAGGGCAGCAGATTCAGATTTGAGCTCGGTAAGAATTTGCATGACCTCATCACGACTGAGTTTGCTGCCTGATCCGCCTTCGCGCAATTCCCTGAGCGAACCGTCCGCAAGAAGGAAGAGGAATCGACAGTAGAGAACAATGTCGGCGGGAAAATTGTTCTTTTCGAGCAGCCCGATGTACGCCATCGCGTCCCTGCGACTTGCCATCGCGAGCTCATGAATGCTTTCCCGAGAGGCCTCAATGGGAATGAACACGCGGCCACTGCTGGCATCATTGCCAGCGTCTTTCAGGATGTTGATCAGTTGCAGGAACTCTCCAAAACCAACAGACAATTGCCTCAGTTCCCCGTGATCATTTTGTCCTGCGGGATAATGAAAAACGAAGAGATCGGTCAGAAGCTCACCAACGATACCGGCAACTGCGTAGCAATAGAGCCGAAGATCAGTCACGGTTTGGATCTGAATTTGATTCGGCAAATTGCGGGAAGAATCGAGAAATCCTATCATCCCAGTGATCGTTGATGTCAGGGCTTTTCGGATCGCCTGCGAGACCGGGAGCGGCAATTCGGCCACAATGGATATCAGCCTCGGGAGGTCCCGAAGAAGCATGTTCGTCGGGCTCTCTGCGGGCCATAGTCTGACGAGCGATGCTGAAACGTGTCGCACGAATTCCGAGTGTCCTGCACGGCCAATATCAGACGTGCACAAACCGTTCTTCAAAACGGTCAGCAGGTCTTTCTTGACGGCAGTGCTGCCCTCCGGGGCGTCCTCAATGCTGTCCGCGACGCGAAACAGCAGATAGCTGAGACCGATCTGTCGACGTCGCTCAAAAGCCAGCAAAGGGATTGCCAATGCGAAAGTTCGACTGGTACCCTGCAGGTGCTGGTCTATAAATTGATCGTCGCTGGTTGATTGATGGACAGCCGTCATTGTGAGAACCACGGAATCCTTTCCTGCATCAATCGTTGAGTACTCATACCAACCGTTGAGCAATGGACAGGGGCCTTTGCCTTCGCTGATCTTAGGCGTATCGCCGTAGTTTACAAGTTCAGGTTTCAGAACGGCATCGCTCGGATTATTCAGGAAACCTCATGAACGTTTTGCTCGCTGGTCCTCGCGGCTTCTGTGCTGGCGTTGAGATGGCTATCGAATGCCTGAATGAGACGATACGTTGCGTCGGGCCGAAGATCTTCGTGTATCACGAAATCGTTCACAATAAAGTTGTTGTTGAATTCTTCCAGAATCAAGGCGTGACATTTGTTAACTCAGTGGACGATGTCCCCTGTGGCAGCACACTTGTCTTTAGTGCTCATGGTGTTTCGCCATCTGTCAGATACGCCGCGAGAGTACGAAGTCTGCAAGTGATCGATGCAACGTGTCCACTGGTGACCAAGGTGCATCTCGAGGCCATCAGGTATGCCCGTGAGGGCTATACAATCATCCTGATTGGGCACAGTGGGCATGATGAAATCCTTGGCACAATGGGCGAAGCCCCCGACAGCATTGTGCTGGTTGAGTCGCCTGAAGATGTTGATGTCCTGAACTACGGTGCCGGTGACAAGCTTGCCTATCTGACACAGACAACGCTCAGCGTTGATGAGGCCAATGCGGTGATTCAGCGTCTTCGCCAGCGCTTCCCGCAAATTGAGTCACCTGCAAAAGAGGATATTTGCTATGCCACGACGAATCGGCAGGAAGCGATCACAATGACTCTCAAGTCTGCTGATCTTCTGATTGTGGTTGGCAGTCAGAATAGCTCCAACAGTCGTCGACTTCTGGAAAAGGGGCTCGCGGCAGGTGTGCCGGGCTACCTCGTCGATGGTGCCAAAGATCTTCAGTTGGAGTGGTTTAACGGTGTTGAGACTGTTCTCATGACGGCCGGGGCAAGCGCCCCGGAGTCTGCGGTTCAGGAGTGTGTGTACTATCTGCAACACCATTTTAATGCTTTGGTCTCTGATGCTGTCCTGCGTCAGGAGAGTATCAGGTTCCCATTGCCGCGCGAGTTGCAGATTCTCAGAGGAGTCGAGAACGGCAACGCTATGCAGAGTGATTAGGGCTTTTCGCTTTCGTTTTTCCTGCTAAAGCCAAAGATCCCTTTGGGCCTATGCCCTGCTCCGTCGTTTTATAACTCGAGAGAGAACAAGACCAAGGCCCATACCGATCAATCCTGCAGCTGCTGAGATCGTGTACTTTTGGCTTGTGAGATATAGCGAGATGACCTCGTTGTCGAACGCGTTTGTTGATGCACTGAAACTGGCAAGCAGCCAGCGGTCGTTATCTTTGATCAGTGTTGCAGACCAGCGACTGTTGAGGTTGACGCTGGGGCCTCGGCCCAGCACGTAATGATCCTTCATTTCTCCAGACGAGATGACCAGATTGCCGTCGTTCAGGATCAGTCGTTTATCGGTTGTGGCGTCAACGGTCATCTTGTCAATGAACTGTTTCAGCTTGTCAAATTCCGCGATGACTCCCTGATGGCCTTCGGAGGTTGTGCCGTCCTGCCACGTCGCGATGATGTCCTTGTGGCAATACTTTTCCAGCATGGCCGGATAACCGCCCGTATTAAACGCGTGGAACAGTTCGTCGCGGAATTTGTCGAGTTCGGCGTCGATGGCTTTCGTGTCGACGGATGCCTGGGATTGAGTATACTCGGTTGCCGCTTCTTGTGCACGAACTGTCGCCGCATTGACTGCGAGTAGAAATCCCAGTCCCAGAAGAAAACATGTCCGCATTATTCCGTCTCCCTTTTGAGCGGCTTCATTCCTGAGATGCCGTAACGACTATAAGTACACGCGATCAGAATCGCTACCGGAACCGTCAGGACGAAAAGGTTACAGCCAATAAGTAACCACCAGTAGCGATGCCAATGACCCAGCTCCAGAAGCTGCCATTCAATCAGACGCAGTGCGAGGCCATAGCACAGTCCAAACGCGCCGAAAAGAACCGGAGCGTAATCCATGGCAATGGCTTCTGGTCCGAGTCCATCCGCATAAGGACGATTGTAGACCAGAATAAATCCCGCCTTGATCGCGCGGACGTCGTAGTACCAGTTCCAGAATCCGAGGACTGATCCGAGCACAATCCCGGCTCGTGCGAACTCCCATGCTTCGATCGGAAGTGTTGCCCGATTCAGGCTGACGAGTGTCAGCATGCTTGTCGCACTGCCGAAGACAAAGCCATGATGCGGACGAAACTTGCCAAGGCGAAAACGAGTATTGAACTCCCAAAGCCCGAGAACGTTTGTACCTATCCCCGGAATGATGTACGCGAACAAAACAGGAATCGACAAAACCAGCAGGACAAAGTCATGGCTATGGTCGTACCTTGTCCACCACAGCCAATAGCTGAGCGGGACCAGGATTGCTGGTGCGAGGAATTGGTAGATGTTGAAGAACTTCATGAAGAATCAACGTTGTGCTACGCCCGGCAGCGAACGGATCTCGTTTTGTACCAGCCTGAGGACGTCAGAGATGCTCGGAGGGCTGACGCCACGCCGCTCGCCAGGGCATGAGATTCTCAATGCCCGATGAGACTCTACCGTGGCGCCGGGAGTTCGGCAATCTTCAGAGGGGCGGCAACGTTGTGAGTCAGATTCTCTGCGACTACACTGCAGGCTCGCCAAACGGACTTGCATTCGCATGAACAGGTTGATTTCGTGCACTCCACAGAAAGCCTCGCCCAGTTGAAACCGGCTGTTCGGGATTCGATCAGAATCGATCGACCCGAAGGGATGCCCGTTCCGAATCGGCTTAATGTCGCCCTCGTATTGCTCGACGTTATCGCGGCGGTTGGATTGTTGTGGCTTGGTTCGCGGCTGGAGTCCACGCTGGGGATCATTCTTGTTGCGATAGCCTACTCGTATCTCATGCTGACGAATTACGCTCTGTTGCATGAAGCGACGCATGACAACCTGCATGAGAAGGCATGCTGGAATTACTGGCTTGGTGTGATCACTGGTGTGTTCTTTCTCGCGCCGTTCTCAATGATCCGAGTGACTCATCAAGGGCATCATCAGCGAAATCGAACGGATGCTGAGATCTTTGATCTGTACTATCCGCATGACAGTTTTTTCTGGAAGTGCTGTCAGTGGTATGCGACGTTAACGGGATTTTTCTGGCCCTGCATTCCTGTTTGTGCTGTGCTGTTTGCGGTTGTGCCGAGGACTATCGGAATGCAATTGTTCAGCGGGCCGCCGCTTGGGAACGCCAATGTCAAAGATATCACCTCGAAAGATCTGAAGTGGATTCGCCTTGAGTTGCTGCTGACGCTGGTCGTTTTCGCTTTGCTGTTCTGGTTACTGCAACTGCGATGGCAGGCTGTTCTTCTGATGTATGCGTGCTTCTCGTTCAACTGGTCAACCCGGCAGTACATCGGGCATGCATTTTCCAAACGAGAAATCATCGAAGGAGCGTGGAATCTTCGTCATAACAAGATCATGTCGCTTTTGTTGTTACATGGAGAATGGGATTTGAATCATCACCGGCATCCGGAGCTTTCCTGGTTTTATCTGCCACAAGATGTTCGGGAAGATGACGAGCGACCGGGATATATTCGACACTACCTGCGTCAATGGCTGGGGCCGCGGCCCGCTGGACCACCACCTCACCAGTCACAGGACGCAACTGTATGAAGATCACATTTATACGGCCGAACTTGTATGACGGACGATCGTCGGATGCGATGCATCCGCTGTGTTTTGCGATTCTGAAACGACTGACTCCACCGGACGTCACGACGGTGTTTTACGACGAGCGTCTGGAGAATCTGCCGCTCGATGAGCCGACGGATCTCGTGGCGATGACCGTCGAAACCTACACCGCAAGGCGAGCCTATCAGATTGCTGCGATCTATCGGAGTCGCGGCATTCCAGTCGTAATGGGCGGATATCATCCGACGTTTCTTCCAGATGAATCTTTGCAGTTTGCTGACGCTGTGGTTGTGGGCGATGCCGAAGGAATCTGGCCGCAGGTGGTTGAGGATGCTCGCAGCGGAAAACTGAGACGACTTTATCAACAGAACGAGTTTCCTTCTCTGTCTGGTTCCGATCCTGATCGCAGCATCTTCAAAGGCAAACGTTACGCTCCGTTGACGCTCGTGCAGTATGGCCGAGGCTGCAAGTACAACTGCAACTTCTGTTCGATACGTGCCTTCTATGGGAACTCGCTTCGGCAACGACCGGTGTCGGAAGTGGTGGCTGAGATTCGGCGTCTCCGCAGTCGCATGGTCTTTCTGGTTGACGACAACCTGTTTGTGGATATCCCAAAGGCTGTTGAGTTATTCGAAGCGTTGATCCCGCTGAAGATCAATTGGTCATGTCAGATTTCGATCGACATCGCACAGGATCAATCTCTTGTGAAGTTGATGCAGAAGAGCGGTTGCATCAGCGCGTTGATCGGCTTTGAGTCGCTGAATCGCGACAACCTTGTGCAGATGCGAAAATCCTGGAACGTCAAGTACAACGATTACCAAACGTCTGTGCGAGTCTTCCAGGAAGCTGGCATCATGATCTACGGAACGTTTGTCTTTGGATACGATCAGGATACCGCCGATTCTTTTGACGCGGCTGTTGATTTTGCGATCGAGAATAAGTTCTATTTGGCCAACTTCAATCCGTTGACTCCGACCCCAGGGGCGGATCTCTATCGTGAACTTGAAGAACAAAAGCGTCTCGTGTTTGATCGCTGGTGGCTGGATCCTGCTTTTCGTTACGGCACCGCGACTTTTCATCCGAAAGGCATGACGGCTGATGAATTGACGGCCGGATGTCTGCGAGCTCGTTTGAAGTTCAATACGTTTCGGTCACTGTGTCACCGAGCATTCGCACCGGCGACCAATATGCGGACACCGTATCGTCTGGGCATGTATTTGTTGTCGAACCTGATTTCGAAGCGTGAGATTCTGAGGAAACAGGGGCATCGGCTGGGATCAGCCGACCTGCCCGAGCCAATGAGTACCTTTGCATGAAAATCACCTTCATCATGCCCAACATCGGGCGTCAGGATCACAGCCTCTACATCGACGAAGCGCGAATGGAGCCGCTGAGTCTGGGGGTTCTGGCAGGACTGACACCGCCGGACGTAGAGTGTGTGCTGTACGATGATCGCATGGAAGAGATTCCGTTTGATGAACCGACGGATCTGGTTGCGATCAGTATTGAAATCTATGCGGCTCGGCGAGCATACGAGATTGCTGCCGAGTATCGTTCGCGTGGCGTTCCGGTCATTCTGGGCGGCGCGCATCCTTCGTTGTTTCCAGAGGAATGTCAGGCCTATGCGGATTCCATCTACATCGGCGATGCGGAATTCCGATGGGCCGAAGCCGTGGAAGATGCACGGCAAGGACGACTGAAGCCGCGATACGATGCTGCGGTTGGGGTTGCT
This sequence comes from Planctomycetaceae bacterium, assembly GCA_947463775.1. Taxonomy (GTDB): domain Bacteria; phylum Planctomycetota; class Planctomycetia; order Planctomycetales; family Planctomycetaceae; genus SXXK01. The sequence continues at coordinate 9,637 of CANHVD010000003.1, forward strand.
CAGGCCGGAGGTTCACTTCCTCGCCGTGATTTATTTGTCGGCAAAGGTTATCTGCCCCTGACGCTGATGCAATTCAGCCGCGGTTGTCGCTTCGCCTGCGACTTCTGCGCCGTGAGTGCTTACTTCAAAAGAACGCAATACATCCGGCCGACGCAGGAAGTTCTGGAAGAGATTCGTCGTCAGGATCGGAAATTTGTGTTCTTTGTGGATGACAATTTTTTGTCGAACCACGAGGCTGCCAAGTCGTTTCTGCGCGATCTCATCCCGATGAAGATTCGCTGGGTATCTCAGGCGTCGATCGACATGACGAACGATCTGGAACTCATGGAGCTGATGGCAAAAAGCGGCTGCATGGGACATGTGGTTGGTTTCGAGTCGATCAGTCCCGATAGCATCAAGCTCATGAAGAAAGCTCCCAATCTGATGCACAAGCAGGGCTGGGATCGCTATGAGGCTCAGGTGGAAATTCTTCGGCAGTTCCACATGCAGACCTGGGCCACGTTTACGCTGGGGCATGACTTTGACACGATCGAATCCATTCAGCAGACGCATGAATTTGCCATGCGAAACCGTTTCTGCTTTGCGGCGTACAATATTCTGATGCCCTACCCCGGCACTCCGCTTTACGATCGACTGAACAGCGAAGGGCGACTGCTGTTCGATGGCAAGTGGTGGTTGCATCCCGAGTATCGATTCAACCAGGCGACCTTTATTCCCAAGAACATGACGCCGGACGAGTTGACCGATGTGATCTGGAGTTGTCGAGACAAATGGAACAGTCCGCGGTCGATCTTCTGGAGAATGTGGGACTTTAAGACTCATATGAGTTCATTCACTCGGCTGTTCATGTACCTCGCGTACAACCCGTTGTATGCGAAGGAGTCTTACAAGAAGCAGGGAATGCTGTTTGGTCGACATCGAAAAGGACCGATCGGTGTTCCGGTTGGGGAAACGTCGACTCGTCGGTCGATCGAGAGGCCAGCCGAAACGACGTCCGTGCGTTGATTTTTCACTATTCGGCTCATTGAGATTTGATCGGCAGCACAATGCAGGAACCCTCACAACGCCAGGAACGACTGACACCCGCTGAAGTCACAGCGAGGATTGTGCAGATCGTATCTCAGCAGGAGACGACCAAGTATTGTTCGAAGTGTCAGAAGCATGTTCTGGCGTTACGTCCTGGCACCAGTCGATTTCGGCAAATGCTGTTGACCATGATTACGCTGGGGTTTTGGTCCATTGTCTGGATTACTGATGTTGTCCGTCGGCCGGGGTGGAGATGTTCGGATTGCGATCAGCGAGTTGGGTGAGATGTGAGCGATGGATGGTGCCATTCAGGTCCAGTGTCGCCAAATGAATTCATTTTCAACAGTCCTTTTCTTCTCTCGAAGAGTTCACGTTTGGAGTATCCATGCAGACGATTGGGGTCGGAATCATCGGCAGTGGTTTCATGGGGCTGACGTACAGCGAAGTTGCTGCCAGGCATGTTCAGGGATGCAAACTGGTCGCGATTGCCGGCGGGCGTCGAGCGGAGCAGTTGGCTGCAGACTACAGTGTTCCGGCCGAGGCGACGGTTGATTCATTGCTGTCACGTGACGATGTGCATGCTGTTGTTCTGGCGACGCCGGACATTGATCGGCTCAGGCTGACTCAAATGGCGGCTGCGGCGGGCAAGCATGTGCTGGCGGAAAAGCCGATGGCTCCGACCGTTGCCGAGTGTGATGCCATGATCGCTGCTTGTACTGCGGCGAATGTGAATCTTTCGGTAGTTAAGACTGAGCGGTTTCGAAAGATCACCCGAAAGGCCAAGGAATTGATTGACGATGGGACGGTCGGGCCGATTCAAATGCTGCGAACGGTTTCGGCTTTTCCGCTTCCTTTGTCACGCCAGCTTTTCGATGAACGAGCCTGGATGTCGGATCCCAATGGCGGTGGGCTCTTTATGGGAATGGCATCGCATAACACCGATTTTCTGCGATGGCTGACCGGCCGCAATGCCGTCAAAGTATTTGCTCAGGCAACGACGTACAGTGACATCGCCGGTCCTCCGCTTTCGGTGATGGCTCAGATCGTTTTTGAAGACAATATCATGGCCCAGATGTGGATTACCGGCGAGCTGCCGAATCCGAGTCTGCCCAGCAGTGAAGTTCGGTTTCAGGTCTTTGGGCGAGATGCCATGCTGGATCTGGAGAACTTCGAGTTTCTGGATGTCGGCAAAGGCGACAAGTGGGAGCGTGTCTATACTCCGGAGAGATTCGATTATCTGAAAGAGCCCAAGTCACCGATTCGATTGTTTCCACACATCGGTGTCATTCAGGAATTCATCGACAGTATACGTGAACAACGTCCGCCTAAAGTTGGCGGTGCTGAAGGTCGAGCCGCAGTGGAACTGTGTGAAGCGTGTCTGATTTCCGCAAGAACCGGACAGGCTGTTACGTTGCCGTTATGAAGTGATTTTCATTCTGGATGGAAACGAGGGTCACTGTGAGCGAACAACCGGCCGATCCGTCATCAGCAGGCTGTGGACTTTCCTGGCCTGAACAAAGGCGAAACCTTATTCTGTTTGCTCTGTGTACTGGAACGCAATATCTGGCGGCTCCGGTTTTGTACGTGGGAATTACTCAAGCTTCGCTGTGTGATCGCCTCGGAGCTGATGCCAAAACATCAAACTTGCCAGGCACATTGTTCTTTGCGATGACCGCCATGCCTGCTCTGTACGCTTGGCTGTCGCCCGGAGTTTCGGCCCTACGCCGTAATCTGGGTTTGCTATACGGGACCTCGGCATTGATGCTGGCAACGTTGGCCATCACGTTGTCGTTGCCGGTGTCCAATTCCTTTAAGCTGGGCATGGTGATTTTGCAGGGAGGTGTTTCCGGAGCTGTAATGCCAGCCGCGATCGGGTTGCTGTGGGAGGTCATGGGCCGAGGCTCGGATGAATCGCGGCGCGGCCTTGCTTTGGGGCTGGCTTTTGGTGCGGGGCCGCTGCTTGCTGTACTAGGTTCGCTGGGGCAGACCGCGTTGCTGGGCGGAGATCTGTTTGGATGGCACTTTGACGGACTTGCGTATCCTCGCAACTTCATCATTCTGTTTGCTGCAGGTGTTCCAGTAATGGGCCTTGCTGCTGTTGTCTCGCAGTTGTTCGTGATTCAACCGGTTGCACAGGAGCAGCCCAGAGAACCGCTTTCGGCCGTGAGGGGATTGCTTGTCGGGATTCTGCTGATGCTTGTCTCGATCGCATCGATGCATGCTGCTGACAGCCCCGTGGATCCGGCGAATGGAGCAAACTCAGGATTGTTCAGCTCCGGACAGTTTTTTCGCGTACTGGGAGTTTTCTCCGCTGTCGGAGCTGTCGTTGCTTTTGTGGCTCACTTTCGATCAGTCTTCCAGCATCGCATTCTGTTGTTGGCGACCGTGGTAACAATCCTTGTTTATGCTGGCAATGTGATTCCTTCGAACATGAACCTGTATTCCGGAGAAGCGTTGGGAGATCTGCCGGAAAAGTATGCCGGCGTTCAGAACATGCTGCGATTTGGATTCAAAGTTGTCGCCGGAGCAATGCTGGGATGGCTGCTGACTCGCACCAATCCTCGCGTGGGAATTCTGGCGACTGCGTCGATATTTCTGCTGGCTCAAATCTGGGCGATGTGTGTGACTGGCCCATGGTATCTGGTCGCTTTTGGTATCCACGGAGCTGGTGAATTGGTTGGGGTGTATGCTCCCAACTACATCGTGTCGGCCTCACGTCGTGATCAGCTTCGACGGAACATGGCTTTTGTCACGATGCTGATGGTTCCCGCCGCGCCGGCTGGATATTTGTTCGGGGCCATCGTCGATGTTGTGAAAAATTCAGGCTGGACAGCGCTTGGGATGAACAGTACCGCACTGGGGTTTCGGCTGAGTTTTCTTGTCTGCGGGTTGTTCATTTTGACGGGCATCATACTGGCAGTCCTGTTGCTGCCAGCAAAGCCAAGACCAGAGGAGGCAACGTGAGTTGAGAGCAGTCAATGGCGTGGATTTTCCATTGCCGTCAAGTAGCACGCGACCGTCGAGCAAAAGCGGCCACCTGAACGGTAAATGATTGAAACCGCCGCCGGCGATCAAACGTCGTAATTCAGGATAGGTGACCTCGCCCCTGAAAATGATGCATCGGAGAACGCCGCTTTTTCAGGCTCGCCAGACTTGGTCGCCACCGCGAGAAACTCCAGAACGGCTTACGATCAGCCCAGAACAGCGAGACTTAGCCAGCCTCTCTTTCTGCCTGTTCAAAACCAGCCATCACCAAGCTCGTCGAGCCTGCATTTCAATGGCTGTGAGCATCCCCTTTCGGCGGGTTTGACAACTTCTCTGTTTTCTCTGCGTCTGTTAGCTCGTCCCATTCTTCCAGACAAGGTGGGCAGCAGAAAGCGACCTTCTTTCCATTGAAATCCTTCACCAGTGAGGCATCAACTTCTTTCGGCTCAATCTGATTGCCCATGATTGGACAGACAGTGTTCACGAATTCCGAAGCACCGGCGGCTGATGTAGTCACTTCGACTCCGGTTTCGGAGCAGCCTGCGAGGCACAGGCAACCTGAAAACAGTGCGGCTTGAAGAATGCTTTTCATGTTGAGTCTCTTATCGAATCTGGCCTTGGAAATACATACTGTCGTATTGGGTTGTTGCAACAGAGTTTAGAACGCTGTTGCTGCCTGTCCATCACTGTGATTCCGATGGACAACGTTTCCCAATCATGCTTTTTCTGGTTTTTTCGACGCTGGCTCGGCGGGCACCGCTCCTGCGGCATTAAGCGGCAAAATGGCGGCTGTAGTTATGGCCTTAAAACACAGTGTTGCCAGCGGTGGGACTGTGATGGCAATGCTTTGAGCACGCCCGTGAGCAGCTTCTGCCTTGGAGTAAACTCCGCCTTGGTTCCCAATTCCAGCACCGCCATACCAAGCTGCGTCGCTGTTAAAGATTTCCTTATAGAAACCGGGACGAGGAACCCCTAGTCGGTACTGCTCGCGTGGGGCAGGCGTCAAATTGCTGACGACAACAATGATTTCCGATGCGTCCTGTGTTTGGCGAAGGAAGGCGATCACAACGTTGGTCTGATCATCACCGACAATCCATTCGAACCCCTGCGGAACGACGTCCCCATCGTGCAGAGCTGGCTCACTGGAATAGAGTCGATTGAGATCGCACATCATGCGGCGAATCCCTTCATGCGTCTCGAACGTGCGCAAAGGCCAGTCCACCTCTGCGTCATGGTTCCATTCGGTCCATTGACCAACTTCAGTACTCATGAACTGCAGTTTTTTGCCTGGCGCCATATACTGCCCGGCCAGCAGCAAACGCAGATTTGCAAACTTCTGCCACGTGTCGCCGGACATCTGAGACAACAGCGAATGTTTACCGTGAACGACTTCATCATGCGAAAGCGGCAGCACGAAGTTCTCGGAGAACGCATAGATGCTGCGGAACGTCAGATCGTTCAAATGATAGCCACGGAAGATGGGATCGCGTCGCATAAATCGCAACGTATCGTTCATCCAGCCCATATCCCATTTCATCGTGAAGCCAAGTCCACCGGTGTAGCAGGGACGTGAAACGCCGGGCCACGCCGTCGATTCTTCTGCGATGGTCATGACTCCCGGGAACTCGGCATGCATCAGCGTATTAAAGCCTCGCAGGAAATCAATGGCTTCAAGGTTCTCGCGGCCTCCGTACTGATTGGGGATCCACTGGCCGGAGTCGCGCGAATAATCCAGATACAGCATCGAAGCGACCGCATCAACTCGAATACCATCGATATGGTAGACGTCGCACCAGAACCTCGCGCTGGAAATCAGGAACTCGGTTACCTCACGGCGCCCGTAGTTGAAGATCAGCGTATTCCAGTCCGGATGAAATCCGAGTCGCGGATCAGCATGCTCATACAGGCATGTGCCATCGAACATTGCCAGCCCATGAACGTCGGTCGGGAAATGTCCCGGCACCCAGTCAATCAGGACACCAACGCCTCGCTGGTGCATATGATCCACGAAGTACTGGAAGTCATGTGGTGAGCCAAAGCGCGACGTTGGAGCAAAGAAGCCTGTGGCCTGATAGCCCCATGATCCATCAAACGGGTGTTCTGTGATTGGCATCAGCTGGAGATGGGTATAACCCATTTCGACGATGTAATCTGCCAGAGCATGTGCAAGTTCACGATAATTGAAAAACGTGCGGCCATCGCGAGGACGTTTCCAGGAACCAAGGTGAACTTCGTAGATGGAAACCGGAGCTCTGAGCCAGTCCGTTTCCGCTCTGCGTTTCAACCATGCTGCGTCGTGCCACTGAAAGTCGCGGAGGCTCCAGACAATGGAAGCTGTGTTAGGGCGTTTTTCAGAATAGAAGGCAACCGGGTCTGCCTTTTCCAGCAGATGCCCGCTTTGCGTGCGAACCGCGTATTTGTAGCGGGTGCCGGGGATGACTCCACGTATCGTTCCGCTCCAAACTCCGGTATCGCTGGAGCTAAGCCAGTCACGCCCCGACGTCCATCCGTTTCCATCGCTGATGACGGACACTTCACGGGCGTTGGGAGCCCAGACGGCGAACCTGACACCCCCGGGCACTAAATGAGCGCCGCAGTAGCGATAAAGCGAGGATGCATCGGCAGGCTGATCAAACGAGTTGACACCCCGCGAAGTTCCGGTTGACTGCAACGAAGTCGTTTCCGTCTGCATGGCGTTTCACAACACTCCGAAATTCATCCGGTTGAGATTCCCTGCCGGATTCTTACCGATTTCCGGCAGCTCTGGAACGCACTTGGCGAAGCTTCGTGAACAACTGAGAATAACGAGGGCTGAAATCCCCCGGCTCTGCTGCCCCTGTGGGCGAACGATTGTCTGCCGGTGATGACGTCGCTTCCGGCAAGACTGCGGATTCTGAAGGCAATACGGTGCGTTCAGCGCCTGATGTTTGTGATACAGGCTGAGTCAGGATTGCAGCATCAGTCGCTGTGCCAATCGCGGCTGATAAAGGAACATGCTCCAACGAATTAACATCAGCGTGCGAAAACGACTCAAGCCGATTTCTGGCCGTGGTGACGAGATTTTCCAGCGATCCGTCAGACTTTCTGGAGTTGAACTCGTCGGGTGGCAGTGTTGACTGAGAGTCATCAGGTGAAGTGATGCGACCAGTTTTCTGAAACTTTGTCACTTCATCTCTCAACGATGCCAGTGTATCTGCCAGCGGCCCTGCATCATCAGTGCTCAGCAAATCGCCGCGAAGATCCCATTCCAGCGTGCGAACTTCGCCGGGCAGTGAAAAAAATATTGGAGCAGAAGGTTCAGACTCGCGATGAGGGGCTCCGGCGAATTCCCTGGAGGGCTGCGACTGGCCGTCGCGAGCAAGTCTTGCGGCTTCGAAGTTTAGTGAAACGCGTTCCTGCTCCGGAGCAACTTCCTTAGCGGAAAGCGACGCCGACGACTCAGTCTGTTCCGCAGAAGCGGGATTGAAGATGAGCTGACCGTCATGCCAGCCGTTGACCTGAAACTGTTCGGTGATGCCCGGATAGACAGGATTCCGAGGGCCATTCAGAGTTGCGAAAGAGTCCGCAACTTCGAATGAATCAGTAACGTCGTACGCGTCCACGGCAGGCATAACTGACGCAGATTCTGCGAGGCTTGCGAGCAGGCTTGATCGAATCGCATCCTGAATCACCTGACGATTGGCATCAGAGATGACGTCATCATCTGACACCATGGGCGTATTCTGCTGGCTACGCGGCTCGACGCTTGCATAAGGAGTCGAAGCCGAAACAAAGCTTGCTGCGGCAATCTCTCTGTTCTGCAGTTCCGTTGTTTCTGTCGCTCCGTGTCCAAACAAAGGCGCGGGACGAAATGTTACAAACTCACCCTGATCTGGTTCCAATTGATGTGATTTCAGCATCATCATGATGTCTGCATCACTTGTCCGGCTGACAGGAATCCTGTCGAACGCCAGAGCATTCTGGAGCGAATCTTTTGTCAGCCATTCATCGTGTGCGCCAAATTCATTGTCCGTGACCCGCTGCATGTCTGATGCTGATGAGACAGAATACGTTCCAGACGGAACTTCACGTCCCAGTGCAATCCATGTGTAGCGATCGAAAACGGGAAGCCGACTTGAGAGATCAGTCCCGATCGCACTGCGAATCATTTGTTCCTGCGCGTCGGCCGAAACTGGCGAGGACTCTGCAGAGGGGATTGCATCCGCTGGGTTGTGCATGAAATGAACGTGCTGCGACGAGTTCGTGCTCTGGAATTCGATACCTTGGGAGTCAAAGTCAGAATCCTGACCTTCCACCCCTGGCTGTGTCTGGTCTTCGAATGACGTCGTTTGCAATCCGAGCAGCCTTGTGGCGGCATCGGCATCGAATTCTGCCATGTGTTCGTTAAACGAGTCTCGATAGCTCAGTTCCTGAGTATCGTGTGAAAACAACGCTTCGTCGTTCTCAGCGGAGCTGGAAGCAAACGCATCCATTTCGACTGCGTCAGAGGCCTCCAGGGCATCAGGCTGATAGCGATGGCCGACTTCAAAACTTTGAGCCTGGGTGGATCCGATCTCAATTGATCCGAGACTTAACTTTTGTGTCGTTGTCAGGGAAGGTGCTCTTGCCGGCTCACGATTTCCGGACAGCTCGGAAACTGCGATCTCGGCAGGATTAACCGTCACCGATGCTGGACGAGACATCGAAAAGTCGGTCGAGGATTTGGCACCAAACTCGATAACTCCAGGAGCACCGAACTCAAATATGCCGGCGGCCACATGAGTCACAGTCGTCGCAGTGTGCGACGTTTTAATGTTTGCCGAAGTGGATCGCAACTCAGGATCTGGTTCCGCCGGACTGCTTTGATGATCAGAAACCAGCGGCGATGTGTTCCATGCATAAGCCAGATGTTGCAGACGTGTCAGTGCCGAGCGAACACAATCCTCATCGGCAACCTTTGTTGATCGCTCTGCGGCCACCACCAACGATTCATCTGCCAGCAAAGTCAGGCAGCGAGGCAATCCGTCACTTGCGACGGCAATCAGGTCGAGGGCCTGCGGAGAAAAGACATCCCTCAGTTTTCCGCCGACGACTGATAGGTGGCGATTCAGGCATTCGAGCGATTCTTTGGACGACAAAGGTTCCAGAAAGGCATGGCAGCGAACGCGTCGGCTGAAATCCGCATAAGCGGGCCGAGCTAATTCTTCTTCCAGGTTCAGTGGTCCGGCGATCAGACATCGAACCAGCGCACGGCCGTTCCATTCCTCTTCCGTGAAGGCGCGGAGTTCGTTCAATACGGGCACGGAAAGAAGCTGAGCATCGTCGACCAGCAGCAGAATGGGTCCCCAGAATTCTGTCGTCTTCCGCATCTGTTCAACGACCGTCCAGCGACTTCGCACTGCGACTGACGATGCGGATTCGGACGAACTCTCTCCGGCTTTCAGGAGTGATGCGGCCTGCAGGGTTTGCAGAACTTCGGTCGGAGTTTCCAGTCCTGCGCCTGAACACAGGATGGCTCGTCCTTCATGAGCGAGCTGCATCTGCAAATGTTTCAGCAGCGAGGTTTTTCCAACACCAGCTGGTCCTGTCAGCACTGCGATCCCCAGATCGGAGCGCAGGGCGTGAAGCAACTGGGGAAGAATGCTGCGGATCGACTCGGAGATGAAGAAAGCCCGAGTTAGATCAGCACATTGAAAGGGCTGGCGATGGAATCCAAAGTTTGTTTCGTACATAACCACCCCGTCCGTGGCCGACACATTGATCGGCAATAACTGCCGGTCTCGCATCATGCGAGATCCCTCGTCTTCATCGAACGAGCCCAGCCGCTTTCTTTAGCGTAACCGGACTTCTCGGAATATCTCCGCCAAAACCCCGAGCTAAAGCGGGCCGATATCTGTGGGCTGTCGTTATAACCTATGATTCAGAGACAGATGTTCCGTCCTTTGAGATCTGGAGAGGCACTCCCGAACGATTTGCAGGAAATCAAGGAGTCGCCTGTACGAGCTGTTTTTGCCTGTCGAAGTGGTCGAAATTGGCTTTGCAGCTCTTTGAAAGAACTGAGTAGCCTCAAGGAGTCTATCCTTGAATTCGCAGTCCCGTCATGGCTGTATGGCTGAGTGAAGTAGGCTCTCAGTGAAGTAGGCTCTCAGTGAAGAGAGAACCGGGAAAGAAGTCACATGCAAACAGAATCTCAGTCAAAGCCAGCCCGAGTGCATATTGTGGGGCGAAAGAACTCGGGGAAGACGACTCTGGTTTGTGAGTTGGTCCGTGAATTCACATCGCGAGGGATTCGGGTCGCGACAGTTAAGCATACTCATCACCAGCACGAGCTTGATACGCCGGGCAAGGATTCTCATTTGCATCGCGAAGCCGGCGCGGCGGCCGTGGGGATTCTGTCGCCGCAAATGACAGCCATGTTTATCCCCTCGGATCGAGAACTTCGTGGAGAGCGACGGTACGAACAGTTTGAATCTTTGTTCGCAGACTGTTCTTTGATTCTTGTTGAGGGAGATCTGAATTCCACAGCACCACGCATCGAAGTCTGGCGAAGCGTTGTCAGTGAAGAACCGTATGCTGCTGTAGACTCCGCGATTCGTGCTGTTGTCTCCGATGATTCTGTGGGTGGACTTTCGTGTCCGGTCTGGCCGCGAAACAGCGTCAGAAATGTTGCTGATCAGATTCTGGACCTAATTCAGGCAGGAATTTCCTCACACTGATCGAAACACTGCTGGGATCGGAATTCTTCGCAGACGGTTGCGTTCCCGGGCGAGGCACGCCAACATGGCGGAGTGGATGTGCCGCAGCGGCGCTCCCTGAAACAATTTGCGACTCAATTAAGCGGCAGCGGAGAGATTCATGTCGAAATGGCCTATTGGTGTTTTTGCTTCGATTGATGCGGGTTTGGGTGTTCATCTGGAGGTTGCTCGCGAACTGGGAGTTCCGACGATTCAGGTTCATGCGCCACACGCGGGAACTCGAAATCCCGCAGCAGCGGCTGCGTTTCTGAAGAAGTGTTCGGACGCAGGTATCACCATCACGGCCGTGTTTGGTGGATTTGAAGGCGAAAGCTACGCTGACATCGCGACAACCGCAAAGACGGTTGGGCTCGTCCCAGAGGGCACTCGCGCGGCACGTGTTCAGGAAATGAAAGAGATCAGTGACTTCACTAAGCTGCTGGGATGCAACACGGTTGCTCTGCACATTGGTTTCGTGCCGGAAGATTCTGCTTCAGCCAGCTACAAGGATCTGATCACTGTGACTCGAGATCTGCTCGACCACATCAAGGCCAATGGACAGAATCTGCATCTGGAAACTGGTCAGGAATCTGCCGATCATCTGCTGCACTTCATCAGTGATGTCCAGCGCGACAATCTGTTCATCAACTTTGATCCGGCCAATATGATTTTGTACGGGACTGGTGAGCCGATTGCTGCCTTGAAGCAGGTAGGTCATCTCGTTCGCAGTATTCACTGCAAGGATGCCAAGTGGGCTCCTGTTGAAGTTCGTGGTACAGGTTGGGGACAGGAAGTTCCTCTGGGCGACGGCGATGTTGGTATGGAAAATTATCTGCGGACATTGTTGGCCATTGGTTACACGGGTCCGCTGACAATCGAACGCGAGATTCCTCAGGACCCCGTACGTCAGAAGGCTGACATCGGTCAGGCCGTCAAGATTCTGACAACACTGAGAGAGAAGATTCTGGGAACCTGAACTCGAAAAAATCCCGATCGTCAAAGCCGGGATGGTTCGAGGGCGAAGCAAAAGAGTTGTTTTCATGGCACGCTGTGATCAGGGATATCTCTGCGACGTCTGCGGGGATGAAGTAGAAAACATCCGCGAGAGTGATCTGTACCTGCGATTTGTGATCGGGGAAATCGCGGCAAAATCGTTATTGGCTGCGCCGGAGAGGCACTTAAGGTGTAATCCGGTTACAGCCCAGTTTATTGACCATCCGGATTTTGAACCGGTTGTGGTTGAGGGTGATTTTGATCGCCGATTTTTCGACGCGGACTACTCTCGACAGAGAGCAGAATTGGTCACTCGGGGATGGTTGCGGCTTCAGGAGCTGTTTGAGCTGGCTCAGACAGTTCCGCTGCCTGAATATCCTCTTCCCGAGTTTCGACAACGAGTTTGATTGTACCGCACTTCGGCAAATCCTATGGCTGACAGTCTTCAACGCATTCTGTTGCTCGACGCCGAAATGTCTTTTCGTGGTTCGTCGCTGCTGACGCTGCGTCTCGCACATGGGCTGGAGAAGAGGGAGTTTGACACAGCTCTGGTCTGTACAAGCTGCGAAGGGCTGAATGAATCGTTGCTGCAGGGCGTCAGACTTCACACGATTCAGGGCTATAATTTCCCAGTGTGGGGCCATCTGGTTCTGAGAACGCTGTACCGAGACTTGAAGGAACAGCGGCCGGATGTGATTCATCTGCAGGATTCCAGGTTGCTGCCTCAGGGAATTCGGCTGGCTCGTAAATTGAATCGACCGCTAATTGTCAGTCTGGGGGATCAGACTGATGCTGCATCGCTGACTCTAAAAGCCCCAACGCCGGAGTTGAAAGCGATCATTTGCGTCAGCGAGAGCGTGCAGGCGCAGATTCCTGAATCTCCGTTCCTTGACGGCGTTGAGCGACGAGTGATTCTGCCGGGGGTTGCGGTGCCGGAGAATTCGACTGTGTGTCTTCCGCTTGACGATAATCGTCCTCCTGTTATTGGAATGGCAGGTCCATTGGAGATCGTGAAGGGAGCCGCCTTCTTTCTAAGAGCCTGTCACCGCGTTATTGAAGCCGGGCATAACATTCGTATGGTGATTGCAGGGAGTGGACCGGAGGAACGGAGTCTTCGGCAACTGGCTTCATCACTTGAGTTGTCGCGGCGTCTGACGTTTGTGGACGGCGGTGTTTCGATGGCCGGTTACATTTCCGCAATCGATATTTTCTGTCTTCCTTCGCTGCAGCAGGGATTGGGAGTGATGATGCTGGAAGCGATGGCTCTGGGGCGTCCTGTGATTGCCTCTGGTGTGGGCGGAGTTGTCAGTGTTATTCAGGATAATGTGACTGGTTTGATTGTGCCGCCTTCAGATAGTCGAAGTCTGGCCGATCGAATTATTGAACTGCTTCAGGATAGAGAGCGTGCTCGCACCATTGCGGCCGCCGGGCAGCAGTTGATTCGTGATCGCTTTAATGAAACACGCATGTTGGATGAGGTTATTCAGGTCTATCGCGAAGTGCAGGCCGGTTCGCCTCATTTGCAGGAATCTCAGCCTGTTGTCGGCCGCATGACGGGAACGTGGCACTCATGATGAATGTGTATAAAGTTTCGCAGCAGTTGGTTTCAAGTCCACTGAAGGACATTCCTGCGGCCGTTTTTCAGCAGTTGGAACAACTCAAACTTCCCGTACCGCGCGGCGACATTGCGATCACCGTGGGTAGTCGCGGAATCTGCAATTTGCCGGTGATCGTGAAAGCTTGTGGTCAGTGGTTGAAGGATCATGGTGCCCTGCCCTTCATTGTTCCGGCGATGGGGTCGCATAATGGGGCAACAGCGGACGGACAGCGAGCGATGGTTGAGTCGCTGGGGATTACCGAAGCCGCGATGGGGATGCCGATCCGCAGCAGCATGGAAGTGGCTGAGATTGGCCAGGTCAGAACCGGTTCGGTGTTCATGGATCGGCATTGTCTGGAATCCGACGGCGTGGTTGTGCTCAATCGAATCAAGCTGCACACCTGCTTTGCGGGGCCGATTCAGAGTGGACTGACCAAGATGATGGTGGTCGGGATGGGCAAGATTCGCTCGGCACGCACGTTTCACTCGGCACGGGCTGGTGCGATGAAGGATATGCTGCTGGAGATGGGACAGTTTGTGCTGGACTCGGGAAAGATCTTTGCGGGCGTCGGCATCCTTGAAGATGGTTACGATGAAACCGCAGAGATTCATGCCATTGCACCGCAGGATATTCTGAGACGTGAGGCGGCATTACTGGAACATCATCGCAGTTACTTCCCGCGACTGCCGGTCGAAGACCTGAATGTGCTGGTTGTGGATTCAATTGGCAAGACCTACAGCGGTACGGGTATGGATACAAACGTCATTGGACGACGCGGACTGCCGGGGTTCGAAGACCTGACGACGCCACGCATTCGGACGATTGCAGCGTTATCGCTTTCTGCATCCAGTCAGGGAAATGCAATTGGAGTCGGGAATGCGGACTTCATTACGCAAAGGCTTCGCTCAGCAATCGATGAGCACAAAACGTTGATCAACACTTTGACGACGGGTGATATGGATCGAGCGAAGATTCCGGCAACTATCGCGGATGATGAAACTTTGATGCGGATGATTTCTGATCGATATGGCGCGCTGCGTTGGATGTTCATCCCCAATACGCTGCATCTCGAATCGTTGTATGTCAGTGAGGACCTGCGAGAAGAACTCTTGCAGCATCCGAAATGTCGAGTCGCCGATCGTCCCGTTCCACTAACATTTCGCGATGGTCGGCATCAACTTTCATTTGCACGGGAGTGACCGATGAACTTGACGCTGGCCCGGATTCCGGAATGGATTGCTCTGCGCGATGCGGCACGCAAAGTGCGGGAGAAAGCGTGGGCTCCGTATTCGAAGTACCATGTGGGGGCCGCTGTTCTGACGGGCTCTGGAGAGATCTTCACAGGATGCAATGTTGAGAACGCCTCGTACGGTCTGACGATTTGTGCAGAGCGAGTGGCGGTCTGCTCAGCGGTAGCTCATGGGCATCGGGACTTTCGAGCTATCTGTATCTCGTTGACCGGAGTGCCGGTCCCGTGTGGGGCATGTCGTCAGTTTCTGATGGAGTTCAGCCCTCAATTGCCCGTAATTCTTGATAATCTCGATTCCGCGGGTGCCAATGACCCGGAAGTGGTACTCCTGAGCGAACTTCTACCTCGAGCCTTTCGTCTGGATCATGGGAGTCTGTAAGATCCGGTGATATTCATCAGACTCATGAGAGTCAACCTCTGATGAAGCCGCCAGTATTTGTCCGGCGGGCTTATAGGCCATTTCAGACCGTAGTTCGCATATGTCAAATCGAGAAGCTAAATCACAGGGCAAGCAGTGGGTTGAGTCGCCAGAGATCCTTGCTGAAGATCTTCGCCGTCGCCTCGACTTTATCTACAAGAACGTGTTTGAAGCCCGTGATGCTGCGTCAGTCGGCATCGCTCGTGATTACACCGTTGCTCCGGGGAATGCTGCGGAAGTGCTGGAAATCCTGGTCGCAGATGACAGTGCTCTGTGGGAATACCGCAGGCTGATTCCTGAGACTCGAATGAAATACAGAATGCTGCAACCGCTGATTGAAGCTGTGCGGCAGGCTGTAGAGACGAAGAGCCCTGTTCAGTTCTCCGGGATTCCGGAGCTTGAAGAAGCCGTGGTGGCTGTGGAGCATTGGGCGAAAAAACAGGCGTACCGAGCGGCTGAAGTTCCGCTTCGAAGTGACCTGTTGCGGACGACTATTGAGCAACTAGGAGACGAGTTAATCGTCCGAACTGATCAGGACGGGAGCATTAAACTTCGCGGGACCGTGAACATCCCGATGTTTTTGGCGTTCTGGAGGGCCCCTAAACACCGTTTGAGTACGGAAGCCTTTCTGGAGATTGATCCTGGCAGCAAACATATTTATCTGGAACGCCATAGAACTCGACTTTGCTCCCAGTTGCAGGATATTCTGCTGGAACTGGTTATTGAGGGAAATGGGGTTCGGCTTCAGCGATGTCGAAAATAGGTTGGCTTTCCGAAGATACGGCGTTTATGTTCGGCTCTAGTGCGAAGCGGCACAGAAGTCCGGGAGAACTCTGAAAACACCCGAATGGCTCGAACAGTTCAAGTCGTCGCGTAGTGGATCTTCGTTAACGGCGGGGTGGCATTGTCTGCGATAGACTATGCAATGGGTTTCTGTTCAGTTGCAGAGGAACATGTTCTCTGAATAGCCAGAGTTTGCTGTTTCGCGGCTTTAACACAGAAAACAGCCGGAGAGAATTCGGAGAAAATCGTCTACATCCTGAAATGTCCCGAAGATGGCAGTCAAGTGAGTGGCGAGCGGCGTGTCCGGCTGCATAGAGTTTTGTGACCTGCGGGTCAGCTCAGGAAATGAATTGCTATTTGTTTCAGGCGAAACTGAACCATGAAGTACCTTATGAATGGCCTCTCAGGATGTTCCATGCGAACTTCGCTGATTGTTTTTGGTTCTGTGGTTTTTCTGTGCCTTACTCTGCCACCGGCTTTGGCGCAGGAGTCGTCCGCTCCTGTTGATCAATCTGCTCAAATCTCCGAGGGACCGCAGGGTAATGTCGCAGCAGAAGATTCTTCTTCGGATGCGACGGCGGAAGCCAAATCTTTTACCAGAAACGTGTCTGATGAACTTGTGCGGCTGGGGATACCTCAGCCGTTGCCGTTTTTATGGGATCTGGCCGTTCAGGGTGGCCTCTTTATGATCCCGATTGCGTTGTGCTCAATCGTTGTCATGGCGTATGCCATTGAGCGAAGAATTGGGCTACGAAGAAATCTGATCATCCCTCCCGGGCTCCTGGTCGGATTACAGAAGTTAAATCAGCAGAGCAGCGGTATCGATCCTCGACTGGCTTATGATGTTTGCCTGAAGTATCGCTCCCCTTTATCGCGGGTTCTCCAGGCGGCGATCCTGAAAGTCGGGAGACCTCAGGCAGAGTTGGAGAAAGCCGTCGAAGATGCGGTCAGTCGGGAAGCTGACCAGATGGCTCAGAACATTCGCCCAATCAATGTGGCGGTCAGCATTTCGCCGATGCTGGGACTTCTGGGAACCGTGCAGGGAATGATCATGGCCTTTATGGTCATCAGTGCTTCGACTTCCACAGGAACCGCCAAGGGGCAGGAACTTGCACAGGGGATCTACACGGCATTGATTACGACGTTTGCCGGACTCGTTGTCGCAATTCCGGCGATTGTGATTGCCAATATGCTTGAGGGGCGAATTGAACGCCTGTTGCGGGGCATGGAAGATGTTTTTAATGAGATCGTGCCGTTGTTTGAACGGTTTGAAGGCAAATGGCGAGTGACCCGGAAGAGTGATGCGTCGGGAGTTCTATTGAAGGGGACCGGATCTCGTCCGGAATCGACATCATCCTCAAAAAATGGCAATGGGGAAATGAATGCGACGATCGATGATCGCAGTGCGCTTCGTACTGTGACGGCCCCATCTTCGCCAGGTGTCAGGGAGAAGTCGTAGCAATGCGGTTTCGCTATAAGAATCGACAGGGAGCCAGCAAGCGTTTAATCGACATGACGCCCATGATCGACTGCGTCTTTCAGTTGCTGCTGTTTTTTATGGTGGCCAGTCGATTTGAAGAAGAATCCAAGGCTTCCGGCGAAGGATCGCTAGACGCTACGTTGCCGGATGCCGTGGCCGCCATGCCGATGGTGATGCGACCGCGTGAGATGGTCGTCAACATAAACGTTGATGGTCAGTACTATGTGGCTGGTGAATTGCACAATGAGGTGCAATTGGCGGAACGACTGCAGCGGGCAGGAACGAATAATCCAGGAAACCAGCCGGTCGTGATTCGGGGGGACGAACGATCCGACTGGAAGTACATCGCACGGGTTATGAGTCTTTGTAACAAGGCCGGAATTCGCGACTATCGAGTGGCGGTGATTCCGCCGGAGGTCGCCAAGGAGGGGCCCGAGCAGTGAGAGATCTTGTTCAGCTTTCGAATGAAGAATTGAACGAGCTGACAACTGCTCAGCGACTGAGAATATTCGTCGCCATAGGTGTCTCTGTCGCCTGTGGAATTGTTTCTCTGCAGGGCATGGCGGCTGTTTTCACCGATGCCAGTGTTGTTCCGCTGCCGGGTATGCAGCACCTTTCAGGTCAGATCGCGTGGGCGTTCGCGCTGATCGCGATGTTGCTTCTGGTTACATTTCTGGTTCGCGGTGTGATCAAACGCCGGTTGCAGTGGGCGATCGCTCTGAGCCTGCTGCTTCATTTTCTCTTGTGTCTGTCGATGACAACCGTGGATTTTCGAGGGCCGTTGCCAACACCTGCTCAGGCTGCTGATCTCTCACAGATCCCCCGTGAAGAGTTTACTCTGCCCGACTACGCCACCAGTGACGTGCCGGATCCTGCTGCAGCGTGGCTGCAGCAGGATGAGACCGAAACACCTGATCGTGAGCTTGAGCCTGAGCGTTCGGAAATGATGATCGCTAAAGCTGAAAAGGCGGAGTCAGAGGCTGTTAAATCGCCTGAAGTTGCAGAGGAAGCAGAGACGCCGGAACGTCGTGAGAAAGTCGAGCTCGCTCCTGACTCTGCGGAGCAAATGCAACGTCAGGCGACTTCGGGTGAGATTCAAGAGCTGGAAGCCATCGCAGCTCCGGATGTCGCGGCCGCAGCATCCGCTGAAGAAGTGAAACTAGAGGATCAGGTCCAGCAGAATAAATCGGCGGCAGAAATTCCGGTTACTGAGCGTCAGTTGGACAATAGCGATTCGCCGGAAATGCAGATTGAGGCCGCCCAGATTCAGGCGAATCGTAGTGACGCCGCTGTGACTCCGGAGATGGTGGATGCCGCTGCTTCCGAACGGGAGGTTGCCGAAGCCGAGGCTGTTGAATCAAAGCTTGAAGATATCCAGGTTGCATCAAAAGAGGCGGCTCAATCGACATTGAAAGAGCGAAGCACAGACATCAGTCGCCAAGCCTCGGCCAATCCAGCTTCAGCGGCAGAATCAAACATGCAGGCCGACCCGGCTTCTCCGTCTGTTGAGCCGACTGTCAGAGCGCAGGTTCCATCTCGGTCCTCGCTAGCGGACCAACATGCTGGAGGTGCTCCGGCTGATGGCGGAGTTGCCGTGATGGCACGCTCGACAGTGTCCGCCGCCCAGGCTGCATCGACTGGTGTTGCTGCTGAAAGTATTGAGGTCTCGTCGACCGGTGAGGTTTCCTCGCCAACGTTTTCTGAGTCCGCCAACTCACGATCCGGCCAGCGGACTACTACAGCGAAAGTACCTGGCGGGACGATGGCCGCAGGTGAACTGGAATCTTCGACTGGTCCGACGGGTTCTGGAGTTGCCGACAATTCGCCATCGGGAGTGAAGGTTGCCAAATCGCAGTCTGTTGGTGCGGCCAGGCCCGGGTTGGGCACCGAAGCAGGCTTGTCGATTGCTCCGGGACGACGTTCAGATTCCGGTGCTGAAGTTGTTGGAACGGCGGCGAGTGAAAGCGAAGTGAGTAGTGTCGGAGTCGGAACCAAGCCATCGGCTGAAGGGATGATTGCCGGACCGGCGCGAACTGCAACCGGGCGCCAGAGCAGCGGATTACCGACTGGGAAAGCGACGGGTGAGCCCGGGGCATTGATCCAAAGTCGAACCGGATCAAATGGAGTGGGTCCCTCTTCGACTGCAGCATCCGGGCTAATGAAAGCCGCAACAGGAGGCATCGACGGGGCACGTGGGACCGAACCCAATGCTCGTCTTTCAGTCACGGACGGCTTTGCGGGCGGACGTGGTCCCGGCCTGGCACGATCGAAATCCATGGGGGCTTTGCCGGGTTTAACCGAAGGAGCTGTGGCAGCGGAACGAGATGGTGCTCTGGTGATTGCTGGCCCGCAGGCGGTTTCTGCGGGACTTGCTGCTGTCGCTGGTCCCAGAACCCGCGCGCTGCCTCGACGATCTGCAGGATTGCCGGGAGCGAGTGGACCTGCTCCGGCGTCTTCCGGAGTTGGTACTGCTGGAGATCCTTCATTGAGTTCACGAATTACGACTCCATCAGGACGCAAGGGTGTTGGGACTGATCGGCCGTCGTTGGCATCGGCTGAAGCGATTGCCGGATTGGCAAAACGGTCGGTTCAGGGACGCGGCAGTTCACCGGAGGCCTCAATCCCTGAGAGTCTTTCGATGCGAACAACAGATGCACGTCGTGAGGCCGCGAAGACGCTTGGAGGTTCAGAGGACTCTGAAGAGGCTGTTGAACGAGGTCTGCAGTGGCTTACTCGCAATCAATATCCTGATGGACATTGGAGCATTGATGATTTTCCCGGGGAGACGTCTGAGTCGCTCGGTGAAGGCAGCTTTGTGTCCAATAGTGCGGCGACAGGGTTGAGTCTGCTGGCGTTTCTGGGAGCCGGATATACTCATCAGTCTGGAAAGCATCAGGAAGTCGTTGATCGTGGAATGAAGTGGCTGGTAGAACATCAGAAGCCGGATGGAGATCTGTTTGCTGATGAAACCAAATATGTCTGGTTTTATAGCCACGGAATAGCGTCGATCGCGCTTTGTGAAGCGTATGGACTGACGAAAGATCCTGCCCTGCGAGCCCCTGCCCAGAAGGCTTTGGACTTTATTGTCGAGTCACAACATAAAGAGTTCGGAGGATGGAGATACCGTCCACAGTTTGAATCGGACACGTCTGTTTCCGGCTGGCAATTGATGGCTCTTAAGAGCGGTGAAATGGCGGGACTGAAAGTGCCCAAAGAGGCCTACACGGGAGTGAGTCGCTGGCTTGATTCTGTGGAGAGCAAGTCGGCTGCCGGGCAGTTTAGTTATCATCCCAGAGAAGAAGTCAGCCCTGCCATGACTGCGGAAGGACTGCTGATGCGGCAATATCTGGGAGCCAAACGCGAAGACGCTCAGTTGATTGCCGGTGCAAATTATCTGCGAACACGTTTGCCCGATTTTGGCCAGCGTGACGCCTACTATTGGTACTATGCCACGCAGGTGATGTTTCACATGCAGGGAGATCATTGGAACGAGTGGAACAATGGTTTACGAGATCTGCTCGTGACGACTCAGAGTAAAGAGGGATCGGTCAGCGGCAGTTGGGATCCTTCTCGACCTTCGCCTGACAAATGGGCTAATGGCGGTGGTCGTCATTATCTGACATGCTTGAATCTGTTGATGCTGGAAGTCTACTACCGGCATTTACCGCTCTATCTGGAACTCGAAAAGTAAACACGATGTCCGGTAAGGCCCCAGTTATTGATCAGCCTGCTTCGTTAGTTGATCGCCGTCGCCGAGTTGGAATCATCGCTTTGGCGTGTGGGCTTTTGTCCGTCTATGGTCTTTGGGGCGGCTATCAGGATTCTGCGTGGCCTGCCGCCTGTCTTCGAATCGGAATCGTGCTGGGAGCACTCTGGCTGTGCCTTCCGGTCAGTCGTCGACCAACGGTCTGGAACGGTCTTGGACGCGGACGACTAGCGGTGCTCGTGCTGCTGGCTGTATTCGTTAACAGGATCAAGGTTCTGTTCCCGATTCTTCTTGTGATCGGAATCGCGGTCTGGATTGTTCGCCCCAAGAAACGGCGATAGGACGAAGACGATCTTTTCCGTTGCCCCACAAAAGACAAACAGCCCGGCATTCGCGATGAATGCGGGCTGTTTGTCCCGAAACAGGAGACACGGGTGTTCGGGAGGTTGTTTTCCGGGGGGGGGGGGAGGCGAAGAGGGCGTTTTCACCACAGAGGTCACGGAGAGCATAGAGGATTCACAGAAGCGG
Organism: Planctomycetaceae bacterium; assembly: GCA_947463775.1. Classification (GTDB taxonomy): domain Bacteria; phylum Planctomycetota; class Planctomycetia; order Planctomycetales; family Planctomycetaceae; genus SXXK01. The sequence goes on from CANHVD010000003.1 coordinate 31,116, forward strand.
TCGGACCGCAGAACTTTTTGAACGCAGAGGTCGCTGAGGAACGCAGAGTTAAGTCTTGTATTGCTTTGCTCCGCGATTCCTCTCTGTGGACTCAGTGACCTCTGTGGTTCAATAAATCGTTCAGCAGTCGTGATAGCTCGGAGGGCTGACGCCCTGCCGTGCGGCTTCAGACTTAGTAAGAGCTGTTGTCGTAAGAGCTGTTGTTGCCCTTTTCGCCCTGAGCTGGGCTGTTGCAGGTGATGTCGCAGCTGTTGTCGCACTCGTCCTGGAAGTCCAGGTTTGTGCTGCCGACAACTTCGCCCTTCTTGCC
>CANHVD010000004.1 GCA_947463775.1 Planctomycetaceae bacterium
ATCCGAATACGCTGTTCGGGCTTAAACCCCATGCGAACGATATCGTCACGATTCATCAGCACGACATCACGACGCTCCTGACCTCGATAGAGATCTTCTTCGTCATAAACGACGCTGTTGAATTGTCCTTCCGAACGCATCGTCATCAACCGCAGTTGATTACCGGAGAGTTTGTTTTCCGGAAGCCCCGTGGGAATGAACTTCGCCTTGCCGGAAGGAGTTGGAAACTTGTAGCCCGTGACGGCTCGACCGGGAACGTGGAATTCCGTCTTTGTTCCGCCAATCGATTTCAGATCTTCGTAGCCGGGGATCAGGTCCGCAATCAATTCACGAATGGCCTGATGACTTTGCATCTTTGACCAGTCCAGACGACTATCTCCCGCAAAGATCTTCTGGCCGATTTCCGCAAGAATCGAGACTTCGCTGCGAGCATTCTGATGTCGCGACGGCCCACCGTCGCTCAGACGCACATAGCTGAACATCGATTCCTGAGTCGTCGTTTGCGGCTCTTCATCACGCGGCAGAACAGGCAGAATAAATGTCTCCTCACCCGTACCCCAGGCATGACCTGTGTTCAGCGTGGTCGACATGTAGACGATTGTTTTGATCTTCTGCATCGCATCGAATGCTCGCCGAGCATTCGGATTGCTGCCGTAAAGATTACCGCCCAGTTGGAGCGTGAAATCCATTTTGCCGAGATAGGCGGCATCCATACAAGCCATCGTGTCATAGCCCGGTGACTTTGGAGCCTCGATGCCCAGAGTCTTTTCGAAACGTTCAAGCATGTTCTGCTTCAACGCCGGCGTAACACCGACAGTTCCCAGTCCCTGCACGTTACTATGTCCGCGAATCGGCATCAGACCAGCGTTAGTACGTCCGACCATCCCGCGCAGAAGTGCCAGATTGGCGATGGCGTGGACGTTGCGAGTGCCATGCAGATGATGAGTAATCCCCATGCACCAGCCAATGACGACATTCTTCGCCTTACAATACTGATCGGCAATCTTTCGAATCGTTTCTCGATCAACACCGCTCTGAGCGACGATCGCATCCCACGACGTGGACTGCACCGACTTCAGGAAGTCTTCGAATCCTTCGGTATGTTCGGCGACAAACTTCGTGTCATGCCCTGATCGTTCGACAACATCCTTCGCGATCCCGGTCAGCAAAGCAAGGTCGCCACCGATATGCGGCTGGACGTACTGACTGGCGATCTCCGTTCCGAACAACAAACTGCGCACGTCGCTGGGAACTCGAAAACTGGTCAGCCCCAGTTCCTTCATTGGATTGATCACGATGATTTTGCCACCGCGTCGACGAATCTCCATCAGCGAACGCATCAGTCGTGGATGATTGGATGATGGATTCGCACCGATCAATAGATAGAGATCGGTCTTATCCAGATCTTCAAGGCGAACCGTGCCAGCCCCGGTGCCGATCGACATTCCCAGGCCGACGCCGCTGGCCTGATGGCAGTAGTACGAACAGTTATTGACGTAGTTCGTGCCGAACAGTCGAGCCAGCATCTGGAACAGAAAACCGGCCTCATTCGAAGCGCGACCACTGGCATAGAAGAAGCTGCGTTCCGGACCAGCAGCCTTCATGCGATCTGCAAGTGTTGAGATCGCATGTTCCCACGTCGTGACCTTATACGCAGTCGCACCTTTGGCGAGGTAGAGCGGTTCGCTGATTCGACCGGATGTCTCCAGCTGTCGAGGCGTCATCGCCCGCAGATGATTCAGGCTGGTGCCTTCGATGAATTCCTTCCGAAGCGCGCCCTGCATGTCGGAGGCCATCGCCTGGAAAGACTTCTTACAGACTTCCGGGAAATGGCCGCCTTCATTGACCATGCCGCCAAGCTGTCCGCCCATGCCGACCGCGCAGGTCTTGCAGGTGTTCTTGGAACGCATGGCTTTCCACATGTTCCACCAGCCAACTCGTTGTGCGAGTTGAAGACTGTATCGAATGGCTTTCCAGCCACCACCGCTGCGAGGTCGTTGCATAGACTCACCGTAGATGAAAACAACAGCGATTATTCTCCGTCTGGTTCTTCCAGATAGGTATAACCGTTGAGCGCTTCTTCGTAGAACTTCACGAACTGGCCTGCCTGAACGTGGTCGATTCGATTTTCGCGAACGGCGACTTCGACGGCAGCCTGAAGACGATTGATCAGGTCACGACCGCGGAACTGCACATAGTCCAGAACCTCCGCGACCGTCTCTCCCTTGATGATTGTATCGAGTACGACTTCGCCGGTGGAAGAAACATCCACATGGACTGCGTTGGTATCTCCAAAGAGATTATGCAGGTCGCCAAGAATTTCCTGATACGCACCAATCAGGAAAATGCCCAGATAGTAGGGAGCTCCATCGAACTCATGCAGCATCAAAGTTCGACGCACGTCACGACGATCGATGAACTGATCAATCTTCCCATCGGAGTCGCATGTGATGTCGCTCAGTACAGCATGCCGGGTCGGACGCTGATCCAGCTGATGAATTGGCATCACAGGGAACAACTGCTTGATCGCCCATGAATCCGGACACGACTGGAACAGAGAGAAGTTGCAGAAGTAGTTGTCCGAGAGAACTTTATCGAGCCGTTCGAGTTCTTCCGGAACATACTCCATCGTGCCTGCAAGTTGCCAGATCTTATGACACAGTGCAAAGTAAATGTTTTCAGCCAGACAACGTTGTTCCAGCGAGACGTAGCCCGTGTTGAACAGCGTCATCACGGTATCGATGGCTGTCTGAGCATCGTGGTACGTTTCCAGAATATTTCGCTGAGTCAGGCCTTTGTATCCCTGATATAAGTCGTGTAGAGCCTGCTCCGCGTCTTCCGGTGGTGCCAGTGCTGCTTCGGAAGTGCTCTCACCCTGCTGTGAAACACCAAGGACGCTGAAGACCAGGACGCTGTGAAACGCCGAGATCGCTCGACCACTTTCCGAGATGATGTTCGGATGCGGCACGTTGGCTTCGTCGCACACGGTTTGAATCGTGTAAACCACGTCGCGAGCATATTCCTCCAGCGTATAGTTCATGCTGGATTCAAAGTTCGTCTGGGAACCGTCGTAGTCAACCCCGAGACCACCACCCACGTCGAGGTATTTCAGACCAGCGCCGCGACCGGCGAGTTCGGTATAGACGCGAGCAGCTTCATTGAGGGCCGCTTTGACCTGACGGATGTTGGTGATCTGGCTGCCCAGGTGGAAATGCAGCAGCGTGAAGCAGTCTTCCATTCCACGCTTCTTGAGTTCATCAAGAGCCATCAGAATTTCGTTGGCTCGCAGACCGAACTTGGAACGATACCCGCCCGATGATTGCCATCGGCCTGCTCCTCGCGCCGCCAGTTTCACTCGCATTCCGATCTGAGGTCGGACATTGAGTTTCTCTGCGTACTTCAGAATCAGTTCCAGTTCCGTATATTTTTCTACGACCGGAATTACGTGCCGGCCGATCTTCTGAGCCAGCAACGCCATTTCGATGAACTCGGCGTCCTTGAATCCGTTGCAGATAATTGGCGTCTCAGCCTCGGTCATCGCCACAACGGCCAGGAGTTCCGGCTTGCTGCCCGCTTCGAGACCGAACCCAAATTCACGCCCGTACTCGACGACCTTCTCAACGACTTCTCGCTGCTGATTCACCTTGATCGGGTAAACACAGGCGTAGTTCCCTTTGTAGCCGTGTTCCTTGATCGCATCGCCGAACGCTTTGTGCAGAACAGCAAGGCGATCGCGAATGATTCCGTTGAAACGCAACAGCACCGGAACATCCAGCCCTCGCATCTGAAGTCGCTGGATCAATTCTTTCAGGTCCACAGACCGAGCCGGATTGCGATCCGGATGTACGAGGACGTTACCGTTGGGGCCAACCGAAAAATAACCGTTCCCCCAGCGAGGAACCTCGTACATTTCAGCGGCGTCAACAGTACTCCAGCGCAATGGGGATTGATCAATCATTCCGGGAATAACTCCGCTTCAGCGAGGGGGACCAGAAAGGAAGAAAGCCCGGTGACCAGAGGTCAGCGGGCGTTTAAGTCTTAACAATTGCATCACAACACTTTGCCGAAAGAACAAAATTCAACGGCAACGAGCATGACTTCCTTAGAATCGGCTGAGCGGCGAACCTGCGAGAAATTCGCCACTCTTCGATTACCGCTTTATGCCTTCACAGTGCCCTGAACGCGATTCAAGGCCCAGATCAGGATCGGACTCGCGATGTAAATCGAACTATAGGTCCCTGCGATACATCCGACCAGGAGACACCAGGCAAATCCATGGACCCCTGCACCACCAAACGCGTACAGAATAAAGACCACGATAAACACGGTGGTTGCCGTCAAAATCGTTCGGCCCAGGGTTTGGTTCAGTGCCAGATTGACCATCGAAACAGTGATCGCCGGATTCTTACCACGTACTTCGCGAATTCGGTCAAACATTACGATCGTGTCATTCAGCGAGTATCCTACCAGCGTCAAGAACGCCGCAATCATTGGAAGATTGATGCGGAAGTCGTCGATCAGGAACAGGTCGCCGATTGGAGTTCCACTAACCCAGCTTGCCATGGCCACAAACCCAAGACTGACGAGCACGTCGTGGACCAGAGCCACTACGGCTGCCAGACCAAACACAACGTTCTGGAATCGGAACCAGATATAGGCTGAGATCGCAACAATACTCAGCAAAATCGCGATCAACGCACTTTCCTTCATTTCGCTGGCGACCGCAGAGGCGAACGTATTCACTTCATCAAACAATGGCGTTGAGGCCAATGTTGACTGCATAGATCCCAGAGCCGACTTCAGGTCGTCAGCAGCGATCTCCGGAGCCACTCGCACTGTCAGCTTGTTAAATTTACGAACACTGCGTTCACCGACGGAGGTGCCGGACCCTTCTGTTCCCTCAATCCCGAACAGACCTTCGGTTACCTGATACTTGCTGCTCCCGTCCTCTTTCTTAACGGCTCCCAAAGCAGCAGCCAGCATATCATTGACGGTGCCGGACGCGACCTCTTCAGAGAAAGTAAGATCAGAGGCAGAGCCACCTTTGAATTGCATGCGAGAAATCGCCTCAGCCGACTCATCACCATCAGCGATCACAACAGGAGCAATTTCGGAGAACTCGAGCGAGACCATTCGCAATTTAATGGATGGATTTTCCTTGAACGATTCGTAGACCATGTCTCGAACGCGCTGTTCGGCCGACTTCTGTCCAGCCGACTCAGTGTCACCTGGTGAATGGTCGTCCTTTTCGGTTGATCGCAGTCGGAAATAGTTACCAATCCCCTCCTGGCTGTCATCTCCCAAGGTTAGTCGCTCAAGAGTGAATTCGTCTTTAAACTGACCCTTTAGTGCTGCCGCAACGTCAACCGTCTTCTGCGGCTCAGTGGTCTGGAAAGAGACCATCGTTCCACCGGTAAAGTCGATGTCATAGTTCTTTTCGCCGCGAATGAAGAAGGCGATCAAACCAACGCCGATAATCACAAGGGAGATTGTACACCACATCACCTGATGCTTCAGGAAGTCGATTCGAGTCTCGCCGATCAACTGGCTCATGTTCAGCTTCTTCAACCAGCGTCGCTTTTCAGCGATATCAAACATCAACCGACCCACAAACAGGACGGTGTACATACTGATCGCAAGACCAAGGAACAGAGTGACCGCAAAGCCCTTGATCTGGTCCGTTCCGATCGCAAACAGAATTACAGCTGTCAGCAACGTGGTAATGTTCGCGTCAAAAATGGTGAGGAAGGCTTTTTCAAAACCATTCTGAATCGCCATTCGAATACTGCATCCCTTGGCGATTTCTTCTCGCATACGTTCGTAGATCAGAACGTTAGCATCGACGGCCATCCCGATTGTCAGCACGATACCGGCGATACCTGGCAGAGTGAACGTGGCATTGATCGCGACCATCGCCGCGATGGTCAGCAACAGGTTCAGCATCAGAGACACGACGGCCACAATGCCGGAGAATCGATAGTAGGCCAACATAAAGATGACGACCGCAAGACCGCTGATCAGCGTTGCACTCACACCCTTATTACGAACGTCAGCCCCCAGAGTCGGGTCGACTGTCGCTTCACTCAGAGGCTTCGGGTCAATCGGAACTTCAAGAGCACCGGCGTTCAGAACATTGGAAAGTTCTTCCGCTTCCGCTCGCGTAAACCCGCCAGCACCGCCGGAAATCTGACCTCGATTGGTAATCTGCTCATTAATGTTCGGAGCACTGAAAACCTTCTTGTCCAGCACGATAGCCAGCTTGCGAGGAGGCAGGCCCGGCTTTGGAGCATTGCGTCCCGTCAACTGACCAAACAGATAACCACCGGTCTGATCGAAGTTAAAGCTGACGACGATTGCACCGTTCTGATCAAAGTCCGGCGTTGCCGAGCGAAGATACTTACCAGTAACACTTTCTTCCGGAGGTTCAACCAACAGAAGATACTCTTCGGTTTCATAGTTCTCCATCTTGCCGTTGACTTCGCGAGTCTTCTGGACGCTGCGACGAATCACGGATTCATCAAGCAACTTCGGAGCACCGTTCTTCTCAAAGGCCGGGATCCAGCGGGCTACGATCTCACCATCCATCTCAAGAATGGTCTGTGACTTATCCAGTTCGTTAGCCATTCGCACAAGCTGCTGGTCAGTGCTGTCTGCGCAGATGAAGAATTCGAGACTTCCCAAACGAGTAATCTGGCGTTTGATTTCATCAACTGTCTGCGGATCTTCGCCGGGAACAATGACTTCAATTCGGTCACGACCCACTTTACGAACAGTAACTTCTTCCGTACCACTGCGATTGATTCGCTGGCTAACGGCACCCACCATTCGATCCATGACCTGATCGTTGACTTCCTTGCCTTCAGGCTTCACCTGAAACACCATGTTGGTTCCACCGGCGAGATCGATCCCGAGACGGAAACGCTTATCAAGCGGCTCACCCTTCATTAACGATGTCAGGAACGGCGAGGCTCCGATAGCTAACGTGAAGAAGACAACAGCAAGTCGCCCTGTCCACTCCTGAACCTTCAGAGCTTTCGCAACGACGTAGGCCAACACGAAAGGCAGGACAAGAATGAACAGCGTTAACAGCGTGAACACAAAGGGACTTGTTCCCGGAGCCTGAGCGACCGGGATAATTTCGGTTGCCGTCTCAACGGTCTCCGCAGCCGCCTTCGTCGCGGCATTGGCAACTTCTGCAGCAGCATCGGGTGCCTGAAGAGCGAGGTTCAGCAATCCATGGAGCAACTGAGACATCAGAGTGGGTTCCTGGGGAATTCGCAAGGACCAGGATTCACGGCTTTGACCGGGCGAATCCGAGCAATGAGCAAAGAAAAATCAGCCGAAAGTGGCGTATATGTATCGAATTGTCACTGTTTAGCACAATTCAAGTCACAGAGATGGTCCACAAACCGGAAAACAGTGGTCTTCAGCCCGCCCTGAAGATGGCAAGCTGACAGAAAACCGTGAACGTTGGCCTGAGGCGTTCCTGAACTTATCCGGGCTAAGTCGCAGCAGCGGGAGCTTCCGCCTTTTCATCCAGTTCGCCTTGAATCGCTGACCGAAGAAAGCGAACTCTCGTCGTGTCGTCGACTCGAAGGGTCACCTGACGGCCGTCCGACGAGATGTCGACAACAGTCCCAATCAGACCGCCAGTCGTCACAACCTTGACGTTTTTCTTCAGGTTGTTCAGAAAGTCCTGCCGTCGTCGCTGCTCTTTTTGCTGCGGACGGAGCAGGATAAAGTAGAAAAATACCCCAATAATCAGGATTGGGGCAAACTGAGCAATCGGATTCGGAGCGTCCGCCGCCACTCGACCAGCCTCTGCGGCCCCACCAGCGGGAGCCGCTCCAGCAGCAGGCGCAGGACCAGCGGCCGGTGCGGACGCAGCACCGTCCTGAATCCAGAACAGGAGCTCAGAAAACTTCACATAAAGCTCAAACCAGGACACGGCAACCACCTGTAAGAAGGCTTAGCAACCGGAGACCGAGGAACAGACCTCGGCGATTTCGACTGCACGATTCAATCCGTCCGCGCCACAACCACGAGTGGGCCGCAGACTTCGGGAGAAACCGCGTATCATAGGGGCAATCGCCCTCAGTTCAACGTCCGGTGCCTCTATCCTGTCGGAACCAAGGAACAAGTCTGTTCAAATTGAAGCTTTTGAAGCTGTAAATGATCGAGTTCCCTGGAATTCCGGGAACGGACTCCGCGATTCGCGATGGCGATCAGGACTGCCTGGCCGACCTGCCTTCGCAACTCGAAAGCAATCACAAATCCCTTCGGCACCGTGAATCTGAGTTTACCCGGCGGGGCTGAGTTATTCCTGGCGCGGTTAGAACCAAGTCGGGGTTCTCGCGGGATACCTAGTACGGATTATTGCCTCAATTGTGGCCACGCACAGAAACAAGTCCCCCCGGAGGTTATTCGCACTGTGTGGATTCACCCAAAACTTCTGGATACCCTGCGACAGGCTGCTTTTGAGCGAGTTGTCGGAGCCTTCAATGACGCAGAACATGAAACGATTTTTCACATACCTTGTGGCGGTTCTCGCGACTGGCTTCTTCGGGCGAGCGATGAGTTTTGCTGATGAGGTTATTCGAACCGATATCCCGGACGATCAGATGGGATCCTACGTCGATGAACTGGCCCAGGCTCGAAAGATCGTCACCGAATTGAAGATTAACGTGATCGGGGGAAAACCAGCCTATGATGTGACATCCGTCGACAATTCTCAGCAGAAGCCATGGGTCATTGAGTTCAACATCAGCGAAGCGGCTTTCAAAACCAGCTCCAAAAAATACGAGGGCGATGGCTTTGCGATGACGATCCATGAGACCACCACGATCAACCGCAAGCGACGCCATTCGGCCGTTTGGGTTCAGGATCCCGACGCGGCTGCAAAGCTGACTCTGCCCGAAGGTGACATTCCCGAGTCTGGACAAGTTGGTCGTGATCTCCAGCCCTTGAACGAACTCATGCGGCGCACTCTGAAGGAGAACAACATTCCGGGTGCAACGTTGGCTGTCTCTTATCGCGGTGAGCTACTATTTGCTCGCGGCTTCGGATACTCCGAGGTTCACACAATGACAGCGATGCCGGCAGCCGCCAACATGCGAATCGCCAGCGTATCAAAACCCATTACTGCCGTGGCGATTCTGCTGCTGGTTCAGGATGGAAAGCTCAAGCTGGACGAGAAAGTACTCCCGCTTCTGGCAAAGCATCCTTCGTATTCGTTCGACGCGGAAGTCGCCATCAAGTCAGATCCTCGATGGTCCACGATTTCGGTAGAACAACTCTTGAATCATTCCGCAGGCTGGGATCGGGAGAAATCGAAGGACACGGTCTTCCAGTTGGTTACTGTTACGCAGCAATTGGAACTCAATCGGCTGGCTCGAGGCAATGACATCCTGCAATATCAGTTAAAGCAGCCGCTCGATTTCGAACCTGGCTCTCGGTACGCCTACAGCAACGTAGGCTACTGTATGCTCGGACGAATCATTGAAGCGGCTTCCGGACAGACCTACGAACAATTCGTAACACAACGAATTTTCTCTGCCGCCGGGATGACTCAGACTCGACTCGGGAAAACCCGATTGCCGGATCGCGCCGCTGATGAGGCTCGCTATTACACACAGAAAATCACGCAGACTCCCGCCGTGTGGGAACTGGCCACGAGAAAGACGGGAGCAACCTTCGAGATGGTCGCCCCAACATACGGTCAGTGGGATCTGGAGGTGATGGATTCATTCGGAGGATGGACTTCGACAGCTCAGGATCTGGTGCAATTCGTGGACGCGATCGATTCGGAGAAATCGCCTTTGCTTTCAGAGGAGTCACGTCGACTGATGCTGGAGTCGCCTCCATTCACCGACCGCTCGTCCGCCGCTGTTTGGTACGGACTTGGCTGGAATGTTCGCACTGTCGGCAATGACAACCGGAGAAATTACTGGCATACGGGTTCGCTCGCCGGCACATCTTCTCTGCTGGTTCGTCGGCATGATGGCTATAGCTGGGCCGTCATCTTCAACGTCGACCGAACTCTGAAGGGCGACCGCTGCACGGATGTTGTCGACCGCGATTTACATAAGGCCGTTTTGGAATCTCATCCACGACGCTAGTCAACCGCTGATTAACTTCACTCGGCTTGACCCAACAGAAGGCTGATTCGCGGGTGGTCACAAATGGATCGGAATAAATCTCTGCATTTCTCCAGGGCGAGGAGCTTCCGGAGGATCGATCCACGGAATCAACTGCTGCTTCTGAGAAAACTCCTGAACGGTCGACTTGAAACGCTTTGTCAACTGGATCAGGACATCTCGTTCTGTATTGCCTTCCGCAGAAATCCCCTCCAGATTCGCGATTCGACCCGCAAGCTTTGTCGATCCGGAAATCGGAGAAAGAATGGCGATGCAGTTGAAGACCGGGACCGATGACGGTCCGGATCCGCACGAGGATTCACTGAGTTGAGGCAATTGTTCCGAGGTCATGACGTCACTCTGCAAGCATCAAACGAGTATTCCACACGCGGCATAAACTGAGGCCGTGTGTTCGCGGGACACATCATACAGACTAATGCCTCAATCGTGGCCGCGCACAGAATAATCTATCGGCGCAGGAAAATGCCGAGCGATTCAAACAAGTCGAATCGCTCGGCACTGGAACAGAGTGGACGAAGAGGGAGGGGCTTCGCCCAGCGCTTCCAATTGTACGGTTCTTGCACCCGCGGCTGGCAGGTAATTACCCCGGCCGCCACGAGCGACGCCAACGGCCATCGGCCGTCAATCGCCTGACACGCAAACGCGGACCGTGATATGACGAATTGATCATCCGACCACGAACATGTACGTTCGTTGCCGATATCCAAACGTCAGAATCATTGGCAGATTAATACGTTGGCAGAGTGTCCATCATGACCATCTGCTGACTGGCCTGAGGTGCGTAGCCTGCAACCTGTGGCGCGAGGTAAGCAGATTGCGGAACACCCGGGTTATAAGCGGACGGATAACCTGGAGCCATCGCTCCACAGGCTCCGCTTTGACAGGGCGAACAGCCGCCACCGTAGCCACCGCCCATAGGAGCGTAGCCGCCACCACCACAGCCGTGACCGAGTAGACAACAGCCGCTTAAAGAACTGACCATCAACAGGCCAGCACAAATGCTTGCGAAACGAGACATCAGAGAGCCTCCGGGGTGTCACTGAGATTTCAGCAACAGGGCGGGATGGTGAACGGTCGCAACCTCATGAGAACGAACCTGAGACATTGGAATGCGGAGTTCCTGGTCCAGCCTCAGATCAGAGAGAAGAAGTCGGCGAACATTCGAGAGGAGAGAACGAGAGGAGATTTGAACTGCAGGAACCACAGTTCGAGTGGGTGGGAGGTTAAAAGAAACCGGCAGAACAGGTCAATAGCTTTTTTTGCTGGCAGGAATAGCCTTTCCTGCTTCCGCACCACAATTCTTCAGAATCATTTTTCTGACTTTGGCTCAAGTCTTCAAATCACGCCTCAGAACGCATCAATCGATCCCGGGGCGTTTCTTCCCTCTGAACAGCAAAATCAAAGGCCTGAAACGAAAACACCTCCGAGAAATCCCGGAGGTGTTTTGTTTTTTCGACTGACGCTTCAGGGCTAGTCCCCAAACGCCGCATCAAAGGCTCGGCTGGACGGCTGGAAGTCCACGTTCTTGCAGAACTGAGCTGCTTCGGCTGCTCCATGTTCGCGATCCATGCCGCTGTCTTCCCACTCCACAGACAACGGTCCAGTGTACTTCGCCGCATTCAACGCGCGGATGATTTCTTCAAATCGCACGCCACCACGACCAACGCTGCGGAAGTCCCAGCCGCGACGAGCATCCCCGAAGGAAATATGGCTGCCCAGAATTCCGGTCCGTCCATTCAGCGTGACCGAAGCATCTTTCATGTGTACGTGATAAATTCGATCCGGGAAGTATCGAATGAACTCAACAGGATCAATTCCCTGCCAAATCAAATGGCTTGGGTCAAAGTTGAAGCCGAATTCTTCGCGATGATTCAACGCCTGCAATGCTCGCTCTGCAGTGTAAATATCGAACGCGATTTCTGTTGGGTGAACTTCCAGAGCAAACTTGACTCCGCAGTCCTGGAATACGTCCAGAATCGGATTCCATCGCTCGGCCAGCAACTGAAAGCCTTTGTCGTACATCGACTTTGGAGTCGGCGGGAAGTCATAAATCAGGTGCCACACGCTGGAGCCGGTGAAGCCATTCACAATGCTGACACCCAGCTTCTGCGCGGCGCGAGCTGTGTTCTTCATCTCTTCAATCGCGCGAGCATTCACGCCGGCGGGATCTCCGTCGCCCCAGACATAGTCCGGAAGAATGGACTTGTGGCGAGCATCAATATTGTCCAGAACCGCCTGGCCAACAAGATGATTAGAGATCGCGAACAACTTCAGATCATGCTTTTCCAGCAGCTCGCGTTTGCGAGCACAATAGGCATCGTCAGACAAAGCTTTGTCGACTTCGAAGTGGTCACCCCAGCACGCCAGTTCCAGCCCATCATAGCCGAATTCGCGAGCCTTCTTGCAGAGTGTTTCCAGTGGCAGGTCAGCCCACTGACCAGTAAACAGAGTGACAGGACGTCCCATGATTATCTCCCGGAGTGTGTGTCAAGAAAAGAATGGTTATTCTGAGCGCAGCGAACAATTGGGCCTGACGTCTATCAGGTATCCCGCGAACACCCGGCCTCAATTCACACCGTGCAGAGAATAAGCCTGTACGTGGCAGGTTGCCGCTCGTAGTCAGGAAACAGCAGCCATTCAGAGCGGACACGTTAATCACATCAACAAAGAAGTCAAACGGTCCGAATCGTTGTTTCTACACGGGTAACGATCCCCGACGTCTCTGGACGTTCTTTTCACGCCGGAATTCGATATTCTTTCGCATCCGGGATGTCGCGAACTCTGTTGAGAAAAACATGGCAATTGGTATCAGTCCCCTGGTGGACTACGCATTCAAGCTGATGTTGGGCAGCCCTGAGCACACTGGCATCACAATTCATTTTCTGAACTCGATTCTGGCGGATCAGCCCCGGATTACTCATGTCGAGATACTAAATCCATTTCTGGGCAAGCAGCCGGAAGACGACAAGCTTTCGATCCTGGACATTCTTGCGACGGACGAACACGGGCGGTTGCTGAACATCGAAATGCAGACTTCCTTGCCAGCCGGGATGGCGCAGTGTCTGGCCTATTACGTTTCGAACCTCTACGTCAGCCAACTGTATGAGGGCAATCAGTACTACGAACTTCGCCCCGCAATCAGCATCTGCATCCTGACCGAACCGATGTTTCACAAGTCCTCGGCAATGCATCTCGATTTTCGGCTCAAGGAGTTATCGTCCGACTTGATCCTGACGGACGATTTGCAAATCCATCTTTTGCAGTTGAATAATCTTCAGGCGACAGCGGAGAATGTGTATCATGCGACGCCAGCGGAACGTTGGGCCTACTTTCTGCAGAACGTCGATAAAATGTCGTCTACTGACGTTCGCAAGTTGTTTCCCGACGTTGAAATCTCAGAAGCCGCCGGAGTTCTCGAAATGATCTCGCAAACCCCAGAACAACTCATGCTCTATAACGCTCGACTAAAGTTGCAGCGTGATGAGGTTGCTCGAATTCTTCAGGCACGCCTTGAGGGCGAAGAGATTGGTGAGGCGAGAGGTGAATCGCGAGGCTTGCTGATTGGTCGAATTATTCTGCTGCAGGAGCTTCTTGGTTTGCCTTTGTCGACGGCGGAGCAATTCACTGGCAGCAATGAGGCTCAGTTGAACGAGATGGCCGACCAATTGCAGCAACAACTACGTTCTCGCAATGGCTGAGTTTCGTGTTTCCATCTCCAGCACAGGACGATGAAACGAAAAAACGATCAGCGGAGTCGCTGAATGAATAATCGGGGCTGATCAGCATTCAGAATGCAGCAGCATCCCAATGACGAAACTTGTCAAACTTGCGATTCTCTGCGTTCTGCCGCAAGGATTAGGATCAAATGCGACTGCCCGATCCTTCAGGACAGAGAGCCCCATTTCGGTTTAACATCACGCCCATGATCGACGTGGTGTTCCTGCTGATTATTTTCTTTCTGGTCGCCAGCTATTTTGTCCGCAGTGAACACTCCCGGGAAGTTGCGCTGCCGGATGCACAAAGAGGAAACCCGGATGACCCGTCGTCGGAGTATCGCCTGACGATTACAGTCGAACGCGATGGGAAACTGTCCATCGCGGGGAATCTCGTCTCTGAAGAGACAGTAATGCAACGCATCCAGGAACTGCAGGCGTCAGCGACCTCCGCAGCTTCAACTGGACAAAAAATAGCTCGCCCCGAAGTCCGTATCAGGTCTGATCGCGACGCGCAGTTTGCGGAAATTCGAAAGCTGGTCGAACACTGTGCCGCGAACGGAATTCAAAGCATCAGGTTCGCCGTGGCCAACCAGCCGAAGTAAAACCAGCCGAAGTAAAACTTCGAATCCCTCGCGGCCACTTCAACTACGCCGCGCGTCGATCCTGAGATTTTGCACCCTCAGTTGACACTGTGCGAGTGATCCGAATCGTTGACTGTTGTGTTGATTGCGGTTTACCGGCTGGACCAAGTCGAAAGCTGAGGGCAGCAATCAGCCCACAGACAGCGATGGCTCCGAAGCAGCCAAGAATTGCGGTTTGATCGTCCGTAAAAATGCTCAAAAGAATCATGACGCGTCCCGCCTCGTTCAAAATTGGCTCTTGGTTTTCGGAGTACCAAATCGGCAAATCCTGCTCCTCTAGTTTCGACCATTAGCCTCTAGACACTTCAGAAAGCCACTTCGGCCAGTAACGTCTTCTCAACCCTGCCGCGCCAGTTGAGCAGATTTTCCGAACACGAAAACTGGGCAATCTGACGGTCGCAGACATCTGCTCAGTAGAAACCCGAGTCGCAAGGTAATTCAGGAAAGCCGTAACGGTCGCGGTGAAGCTGCCGAATCAAACTGACTCTGTCCATTGAATCGAACAGGAGTGTCGTTTCAGCAGCGACGATGTTCACGATACGGGCGGTTGCAAAGTCAGTGTGGTGTCCTGGGAGCATGTTATGAGAAGACCAACGAGCAAAATGCCACTGGCAGCGTTAGCCCTTCTTGCCTTTCTGTTCATGATCTCTCTAAGCGGCTGCGCAGATCAGAAGAAGCAGGCCAGGGGTCTGGTTCAGTCAGCGCTCAAGCATCGAGAGGCTCAGCGACATGCGGAAGCCATTCAGCTTCTGAACCGGTCAATTGCGCTCGATCCAGGGCTCAGCGAAGCATGGTATCTGCGCGGCCTCAGTCATGCGGCGTTGCAGCACGAGAAAGACTCGATCGCGGACCTGACGGCTGCTGTCAAACTAAAGCCCGAATGGAATGAAGCGTGGCTTGCGCTGGGAGTGGCTCAGGATTCCTCCGGCGAAACAGCATTGGCTGTGAAGTCTTACACAGAGGCGATCCAGCGAGGAATCAAAGCCTCGGCCGCTTGGTTTGATCGAGCAACCGCTTATGCAAAGCTCGGTGAAACCGAGAAGTCATTAGATGATCTTAAGACCGTTTTGCAGATGGATCCTGATCATATCCGCGCCAGAATGATGCATGCTCTGGCCATCGCGGAAACACAGCCTGATGAAGCGATCACAGACCTGACCCATGTCATCGGTATTGATCGGGAAAACTCCGAAGCATGGCTGCAGCGCGGTCTCTGCTGGAAAAGAAACGAAGACTCCGATCGAGCACTCGCGGACCTGAATGTGGCCTGTCGATTAACTTCTGCTGACTATCGTCCATGGCTGGAACGCGGTCGAGTGCTCATGAAACTCGGCCGTGCCGAAGATGCAATCAGCGACCTCTCACGAGCAGTTCAGTACGGCACCAAAGACGCAAACTGCCCTTACGAGTTAGGGCGAGCCTTTGCGGCGGCAGGCAACGACGCCGGCGCGGAAGCAAATTTTGATCAGGCCTTGATGCTCGATGCACATCATTCCGACGCCCTGCTGGCCCGCGCTGGATTGCGAACTCGACGAGGCGACCATGACCGGGCTCTGGCCGATCTGCATCAGATCTCCAGTTCCTCGACGAAGCCCGCGGACTCAAAGGCTGGCAACTCCGACGAGCGTGATCCGAAACAATTGCAACGAGTGGCCATCGAGAAAGCTCGTGCTTTCCTTGGTGTTGGGCAGTCAGAAGAGGCTCTGAAGGAAGTCTCTGCATTGCTGGAGAACGCTCCACAGCACAGAGAGGCGTTGCAGCTTCGAGCAGAGATCTATGCGTC
Source organism: Planctomycetaceae bacterium (assembly GCA_947463775.1). GTDB lineage: Bacteria > Planctomycetota > Planctomycetia > Planctomycetales > Planctomycetaceae > SXXK01. Next base: position 16,298 of record CANHVD010000004.1, read on the forward strand.
TCAGGGCAAAGCTGAGGAAGCTCTTGCAGATTACGATTCGTTGATTCTACTTGGCTCTTCGTCAGAACAAACTCTGCTCGCCCGAGCACAACTCCACATCGCCGCGCAACGCTGGGAAAAAGCGATGTTGGATGTTACAGAAGCTCTCAACAGCCATCCTGACTCACTGGATGGATTACAGATGCGAGCAAAAATCTATGGTCAACAGTCAGAATTCTCACTGGCGATCACGGACCTGACGGCCGCGTTGCGGTTGAACCCAAATTCCACAGATCTGCTGCGTCAGCGTGCGGAGATGTTTGATGAGCTGGGCGAAACGGATGCGGCGACCGCTGACCTGCAGCATCTTGCGGAACTGCAGCCAGGCGACGAAACACTGATTAAGGATCTTGTCGCTCGTCTGCGAAAGCACCAACAGATTCCGGAAGCGGTCAGTCTACTGGACCGAATTGCAGAGACGTCTCTCTCATCAATGCCTGCGTCACTCGTCTTATTACGAAGCGAACTGCAGATGGATCAGGGCAACTTTGAGGGAGCTCGGTCTGGTCTGGAAATGCTGGCCGAAGCCGATGCGTCGTCAAAAGCAGCCGCCGTGCTGCGTGCCAGAATTGCCGCGGCGGAAAAGAACGACGAACGTGTGATCGAGGCTCTGAGTCAGCTCACCGATGAAGATTCAAATACGGAGGTTCGCTGGCTGCGAGCAACGGCGATGTCACGTCTCGGAAAAATGAATGAAGCAGAAGCAGAACTGTCTGCGTTGCTGGATGCCGAACCAGAAAACGTCGCCGCGATTCAGGCCCGAGCCAGTGTCTATGAAGATCTTCGTGACTGGATGAACGCGATTGGTGACGCATCGACTGTACTGGAACTGGACGCAACCAACGCTGAAGCACGCCGTTTACGCGGAGTAGCTCAGTTTCATCTGGGACGTTATCAGGACGCTATCGATGACCTCGACAGCGATGCTGTTCGTGCGATCGATACAGCTTCATTGCAGTGGATGAGAAGTCGTTGCTTTGTAGAACTGGATCAGAAGTTCCGAGCCCGCGAAGAACTTAACACTCTGCTTGAAACAGATCCAGCTCATGAACAGGCACGCCTGATGCGAGCATCGCTGGCCGAACAGCAGGGAGAATTCGATGTTGCGATTGAAGACATGTCTGTGCTTCTGGCACAACAACCTGAAAACGCTGATCTTCTGATTCGCCGAGGTCTGCTGCAGCATCGCGAAGGGCGATACGAGAAAGCGATTGAGGATTTCTCAAAGGTCCTGGAATCTAAACCCGAATCGGCCGAAGCGTTGTATCGTCGAGGTCTGGCTCGTCACCAATTACAACAGGACGACGATGCGATATATGACCTCGACGAAGCTCTGAAACTCGACGACAAACATGCCGATGCGTGGTATGTAAAGGGCAATATCAATGCAGGGCAGGGCAAGGCCTCTGAAGCCCTTGAATGCTATCAGCATGCAGTGGATCTCGAACCCGCTCATGCGGCAGCCTGGTATAATCGTGGCAATCTGCTTTTCAACGAAAATGAAATGGAGAAAGCCGTTGAGTCGTGGACGAAGGCTCTGGAATTTCAGCCAAACCTCTTCCGAGCGTACAATAATCGCGCGGCGGCTCAGGCCAAACTTGGCAAGTTTGAAGAGGCCATCGCAGACTATGAACGTGCCGTCTCTCTCAGCCCCGGGTTTGCTCGGGCATGGGATAACTATGCGTGGCTGCTGGCAACGAATCCTGACCCGGCCATTCGTGATACAACGCGAGCCGTCTTTATGGCGAAGAAAGCTGTCGAGCTGACTGGCAGCAAAGACTGGTCCTGCCTTAGCACGCTGGCTGCTGCCTACGCCGAAGCCGGTGATATGGATCAGGCTGCTACCTGGGCGCAGAAATCTCAGGAAGTTGCTCCCGAGGAACAGCGAGATGAAATTGAGCAACTTGTGAAGACATACCAGAGTCGCCGTTTGACCCGCCGCAGCACCTCGACAGCCGTTCGAAACGGCTCAAGCCAGAAACAGTAGCCCAACAGCAACAAATGTTTTCTGCTACATCGGATAAGGATCGGCGAACGCTGCGAAGGCTCCCAGCCCACCGTCAACTTCCAGATCGGTTGCCGTGATAAACGCAGCGTCAGCGCTGGAAAGCCAGAGCACGGCGGCGGCGATTTCCTCAGGCTGGCCAATGCGTCCTAGCGGATGACGATTAGCAACCTGAGCTTCTCCGCCCTGTTCGGCCAACGTCGCGCGAACCATCGGTGTATTGATACAGCCCGGGGAGACCGAAACAACTCGGATGCCTTCCCGAGCATACTCAACGCCCCATTGCCGCGTTTGATGCAGGTTGGCAGCTTTGATCGGGCCATACGCTGGCACCTGCCGAGCCGTTCGATGAGCCTGTCCACTGGCCATATTCACGATGACCCCACTCTGCTGTTTTCGCATGATTGGAATCGTATGCTTGGCCAGCAATGTGTATCCCGTGAAATTCACAGCGACCATGCGATCCCAAAGTTCCTGAGCCATCTCATGCACAGGAACATACGAAGCTTTCGGCTGAATCGCCGCATTGTTTACCAGCACATCAATGGTCCCATGGGATTCCACCGCAAAGGCGACCGCGTTGCGACAGTCGTCTTCCTTTGATGTATCGCCGTAGACAAATTCAATACCGTCGGGTAGTTCGGCAGCAGCCTCGTCGTCGACGTCCATGCAGACAACGCTCGCGCCAGATTTGAGCCAGGCTTCGCAGATCGCTCGCCCAATCCCCATGGCTCCGCCACTGACCAGAATCACTCGGCCAGTGTTGTCGTAGAGAACTCGTCCGGTCGGTCGTTGAGTGGTCATGATTGCGGGTCTCGGGAAATATGCTGGGTAACGAGGTTGAGCCGTGCATTCAATCCCGTCGGCGGAGCGACGGGCGTACCGTACACCCGTCGCTCCGCCGACGGGACTCTATTTCGTGTACCGCACTCACGATTTGGGTCGACGTATCTATCGCTGCCGATTGCGTTCGATGTGACGGAAGAAGGCGCTGGCATCCAGACCGGACCCGGTGACTTTACGAAGAATGTCTTCGGCGGCCATGCGATGTCCTGTTTGATGGACCTGACTTCTGAGCCAGGCCAGGAGATGCTGAAACTCGCCGCCATCCAGATCACCCGTCATTCCGTGCGACGACTGATAGGCCTCCGTCAACTGAGCGGCGTACAGACTCCCAATCGTATACGACGGAAAGTAGCCAAACATGCCAGCAGCCCAGTGAGAATCCTGAAGCACTCCCTCACGATCATTCTCAGGCACACTTCCCAACAGAGTTCGACAACGTTCGTTCCACGCTGAAGGCAGGTCAGACACGCTGAGATCGCCTGAAATCAGTGCCAACTCCAGTTCGTAACGCAGCAGGATATGCAGATGATAAGAGACTTCATCGGAGTTCACTCGGACCGACTCGCGACGCACGGCATTCACGACTCGGAAGAATGTTTCACCAGTCAGGCCAGCGGATGCATCCGGAAAGATGGCTTCGATCGTCGGAAACCACCGATCCCAGAACGCTCGACTTCGCCCCACATGATTTTCCCAAAGCCGTGATTGCGATTCATGCAATCCCATGCTGGGAGCTTCCCCCAGAAATGAATCGCGGTCTGTTGGCATGAAGCCCTGATCATAAAGCCCATGACCACCTTCATGCAGCGCAGTCAACACGGCGCTGGGAAGATCGGACTCACGCAGTCGAACGGTTAGACGAACATCGTGAACGCCCATCTGCGATGTGAATGGATGAGTTGATCGATCCATGCGCCCACGTTCGAAGTCAAAACCGATCGCGGTAAGGATTCGACGGCATAGATCCCACTGGCCGGCTTCGGCAAATACTCTTCCGTCTAAGAGGCTGTGATCATTTGCCGTTTCCGCCGACCATTTTTCAACCAGTGGAACAAGCTTCAGTTTCAGATCAGCCAGCACAGGCTCAAGACGCGAACGGCTCATGCCGGGTTCATGTTCCTCCAGCATTGCATCATACGGATCACCACCTCGAGACAACGTGACTGCTCGTTCCCTAACCAGAGTCAGCAGCTTCTCAAATGACGGCGCGAACAAAGAAAAGTCGGCCTGTGCGTAGGCGTCTTCCCATGCTCCCAGCGAGCGAGATTTTGCCTTTGCGAGATCTCGCACCAGATCTTCCGGAAGCGACAAGGCCTGACGTCGCAGTCGCCGAATCAACGCCAGTTCTCGCGACCAGCGATCATCGCCTTCTCGCTGCTGAGCAACTTCTTCGACCAGATCGCCCAGACTGTCGGCCGTCAGCATTGAGTGACGAAGTCCTTCCAGAGTCGCCAACTGCTCGCCACGCTGCACACGTCCCATGGACGGCATCTTGGTTTCTTCGTCCCAGCCCATCAGACCGATCGTCTGATCCAGATGCAACAACTCCGAGATCCTCGCCCGAAGTGTCTGTTCGGCACCTTCCGTGCGCACCGGAGTTCGGCGCGGCATTTTAAGTTCTCGCGGAGGACGAGCGATCAACACAGCCGCCAGCCCGCCATGCTGTGCGACGTTGACAACCTGCTTCTGGGAAACGCGGCAGAGTATCCCCAGTCCGTTCTCCGTCGAGGCGAATCCCATAACGGAATAAAACGGCTCTTCAAAGACGGTGCCGTTTGGGCCCACAATGGGGAATTCATGCACTGGAAGACGAGCCACCGACTGCAGCACCCACGACTGTTCCGGATCAGTATAGAATGTCGCCGCGTCATCAATCAGACGATCCCATTCCGCCTGGTCCGTAGCGGCTCCCAGCGTGACGCCTTTGCCGCCATAGCCGCGATTCGGCTTCATCACCAGACGTTCACGATTCTTCTTCGCAAAGTCCAGCAGGTGTCCTTCCTTACCGTGCGGAAGCGTTGTGCGGCGATCGCCGATGATTCGAGTCCACAGGACATGGCGCCGAAACAGACGTCGTTCCTCCGCCGTGAATAATCGCGATGCGATGGATTCATCCGTCATCAATTCCCAGCAGCTCTTGTGATCGAAATCTCCGACCATCGACGAGACAACGCGGTTCTGCCGAAACAGCAAACGCATGGCTTCCAGAGGCTTCCCAATCTCCTGTTCCAGAGCCACCAGATCTCGCATTTCGTAGTCGCGATAGGCGACATCGATCTGGACATCTTCGTAGTAAACCTCATCGCCCTCAACGCGCAGTTCACGCGGGTCTGCATGAACGATCGTCAGTCCATGCAGCTCCGAGAGATGCTGCCTCAGAATAGACTGTTCATTGGGACCATCCTGAGCATACTTCGGCTCCACAAGACACAGGCGACAGCTGTTTCGACCGATGGCGCGTGAATGATCGATCAGCACCTGCAGAAACAATTCTCGCTGATCACGAGGCAATTCGATGTCCAGTTCAGGATCCTGAGCCAGCAACGTGGGCACGACATCGTGCATGACAAGTTGCTCGGCCAGCGGGGCGTAGTGAATGCCGCCAACGCCGGAGAGATTAGGCTCAAGAAACAGCAGAGATTCCTGCCAACCTGCGGATGTGAAATCGCAGACCGCATCCAGTCGGCCGTAGATCGGGTTATGTTGCTGATGCTGAGGAGTCCAGGTATCTCGCAGCCAGTGTTCTTCTTCGGGAGTGATCGCCAGAATCTGGCGAACCTGTTCATCCTTCAAATAGAGATCCGGCAGCCGCTTCAAGGCCTCAGACAGTTTCAGGCAGACATGATCCACATAACTGAGCTGTTCAGGCATCGCCAGCAGCGGACGCAACATGATGCGAACAGGTTCTTCGACACCATCGCGTTCGTAGCAGACAGCATTCGCCATCGCATCGGTCCGCAGCCGTTCCGAAATGCGAGCCAGCGCACCGTCCCCGACCCGCTGCGCCGCCTTGCGCACACGATTGTCGAGGGTCGATCCAAACAAACCTACAGATTCGGCAGGACTGAGCATGCTACTTCTTCGCACTCGCCAGTTCGAGCATGAAGCTCTGCAGGCGGGCGGCCATTTCGTTGCCGTTGGGGGCGAGGCCGGCCATGATCATGGCGTTGGCGTGAAGTTGCTGACCGCAGTCCTGGATGAAACGATAATTGCTCTCGTTCGATGCCAGTGACGACAGACGCTGGACCAGTTCCGCATTCGGATTCAGCTCCAGAATCATCTTCTGCATTTCAAAGTCCGGCGTATTCATTCGAAGGACTTTCTGGAGCGTGGTGCTCATGGAACCTTGAGCGTTCACGAGACAGCAGGCCGACTCGGTCAGTCGTTCGGAACGACGAACTTCCTGAACCTGATCGCCCAGAGCTTCCTTGATCAAGCTCAAAACGGTATCGAAGTTCTCCGGAACGCTCTGAGCAGCCTTTTCAGCTTCTGCCTTTTCTTCTTCAGACTTAGAGGCATCCTCAGCCTTCGGTGGCAACTGCAGATCCGCCGAGTCGACAGAAACGATATCTTTCTTGTCGAACTCACGCAGATGCGACAGGATAAACTCGTCTGCCGGATCTGTCAGAATCAGTACTTCCAGATTTCGTGAGCGGAAGACTTCAAGATTCGGATCACGCAGAACAGCATCCGGATCGGTACCGCAAGCGTAGTAGATCTGTTCCTGACCTTCCTGCAGGCGGCTGCAGTAGTCGGGCAATGAAATCAGTTCGGTGGTGCCAATCGAATGAGTCGACCCGAATCGCAGCAACTTGGCCAAACGATCGCGATTGTCAAAGTCCGAGGTGATGCCTTCACGAAGAGTCGAGCCAAACTCCTTATAGAACTTGAAATAAGATTCTTTGTTCTCTTCGGAGAATGAATCGAGATGATCAAGAACCTTCTTCGTAATGACCTTCTGCATCTTGCGGAAGACGGTGTTGTCCTGCAAAGCTTCGCGAGACACGTTCAGCGGCAGGTCGGCTGAATCTACGATACCACGCAGGAAACGCAGGTAATCCGGCAGCAGGTCACGGTTGTCGTTCTGAACCAGAATACGCTTGGCACAAAGATGCAGACCATGATCTGAACGGCCGAAGCCCATCTTTTCAAGGTTCGCGTCAGGGCAGTACAGAATACTGTAAAACTGAAACGGAGAATCTGCTGAAAGGTGCAGATGCCACAAAGGTTTCTGGCCGGGATAGTGAGTCAGGTACTCGAAGAAGTTCAGGTACTGCTCTTCAGTGACCGTATTCTTTGGCTCAACCCAAATCGGCGGCTGGTTATTGATATGCTCCGCTTCAAGATAAATTGAATGCGGCACGAATGTCGAGTACTTTCGCAGGATGTACTTCAGTCGCACCGGCTCGGTGAATTCATCAAGCCCGTCCTTCAGATGCAGGCGAATGCTGGTGCCGCGTTCGACGGGTTCGGTCACTTCACTGATGGTGTAGTTGCCGTCGCCGGTTGATTCCCAGCGCCAGCCGGTTTCTTCGGTGTAGCTGCGAGTCACCACTTCGACACGATCAGCCAGCATAAAGGCCGAATAGAACCCGACACCAAACTGGCCGATAAGCGACAGATCAGCAGCTTTGTCTTTGTCGCCAGCCTTCTGGGCCTTCTTCAGGAACTCCAGCGAACCACTGCGAGCGATCGTACCAAGATTGTTCACCAGTTCTTCGCGAGTCATCCCGACACCGTTGTCACGAATATTCAGAACCCGGGATTCTTTGTCGGGATCAATCGTAATCCTCAGATCATCCGCATCCTGCTTCTGACCACTGGTCAGGCTGACGTAGCGAAACTTGTCCAGCGCATCGGAGGCGTTGGAGACGAGTTCTCGGATTGTGATCTCACGATTCTGATAGAGCGAATGAGACAACAATTGCAGAAGCTGGCTGATCTCAGCCTGAAAAGAATACTGTTGCTTCTCAGCTTGAGCGGTCATGGTGGTTCCTTCAAAAAGTCAGTTACGGTTGATGTGTTTGTTTACGTTGCAGGTGCCATTCAGAGGTTGAGAACGCGTCGCTGGCGAGCTGCAGGATGACTGGCATAAGCGGTGATGATTTCAGCCTCAGCCGGAATTTACCGACGTGTCGCCCACCTTGAAGAAAAAACGATGGCAGAACAGAACGCGGCATATACCAGAATTGGCAGTCGCCAACTGCAAATGGCATTCCCGCCGCAACGGCAGGCGAATCGCCTGAGGAATCTCGGGATGGGTTCACAAAAGCCAGTAAGCCGGTCGTTTGTAAGCGGAAGTTCAGGTTTCGAAGCGATGCAATCCAAGATGGCGGGTGGGCTCGGAGGTTTTGAAAGGGTCAAAAATGGCCGAATCATTCTAACGCGACCAGGTTTGGCGTTCTTGTAGAGCGGGACCAGCGAAGCACCGGGCCAGCCCTGTGAAAGCTGCAAATCTGCGGGCCGGCATTCCCGATGCTCATTTGAGCCAACCTACGATTGCAAGAGCCTCACAACCTCGACGCGTCGGCGAAGGATCGACTTTGGGGCGGTTGCGGGGGCTGCGGATGGCAAGTTGCTCTTGGGAAAATGATTGATTCCGGTCAGACTGCCAGGAATGAGAGAATCTGTTAACATCCCGGGGCCAAAGGCTTTGCCACTGGAAATTCCGGGGCAAAACCTTCTTCGCTGCGCGGGATGTTTGCGTGGCGAAAACACCAGAAAACACAACATCGGTGAACAAATCTGCCGCCGGGCCTGAATGTTCGGGGCAGGTGTTCGACCGTATTCAACTTCATTCGTCCAACTTTGAAACAGGTGCCTGAATGGCCAACGACCCGTACTCAATGTGCCCTTGTGGCAGTGGTAAGAAGCTGAAATTCTGCTGCGGAGAAATCCTGCCGGATCTTCAGAGGGCCTTCCGTATTCGTGATAACCAGCCTGAGGCCGCGGCCAAAATATTCAGCGATCTCCTGAAGAAGAATCCTGACAAGGATGTCGTTGCTCGAGAACTGACATCTACTCTTTACGAAATGGGCCAAACCGCAGAAGCTCGCAAGGTCGCTGCGGATTTCCTGAAGAGTCATCCGGATCATCCAGGCATCCTGCTGTCTCTCGCCGAAATCAGCCTCAAAGAAGATGGATTTGAAGCCTCTCGCCGAATTCTCCACCGCACGTTCCAGTTGTGCTCTAAGACTCAGCCTTTGGGAATTGCCTATCTCGCCGCGATGATCGCCTCGGGCATGGCAAAGGCTGGTTGCCTGCTGTCGGCTCGTGAGCACCTGGCTCTGGCCGTCCGCATGTCAACCGGTGAGCGTCAGAAACAGCTTGTGCTCCAACTGGTCAGCTTTGAGTCAGAATCATCACTACCGTTTCATTTCCGCAGTGCTTATCAGTTGCTGCCGATCACCTGCAGTGAAGAGGCAACTCAGCAGGACATGCGAGCACGCAAGTTGAGCGTACTTGGCTGCTGGGAACCGGCCGCGATTCTCTACAACCGTCTTGCGGACTCATATCCAACCGAAGGCGCGATCTGGTACAACATGGGACTTTGCCAGGCGTGGGACGGTCGCATCGCCGAAGCCGCCGCGTCGTTGCACCATGCCGCAACACTGCTGCACGATTATGACCAGGCGATCGAAGCCGAAGCTCTTGCTCAGCAGATTGATATCACACTCTCGACCGAGCGATACAGCACTGTCGCCGTGCGATTAAATGTCCGATCGATGTCGGAATTCCTGACGCGCCTCGAAAGCGACCCCGTCTTCAAACGCAATGATACTCATGACCATGAGCACTGCCATCACCCCAATGGCACGGGCCATGCCGCGATGATGGTTCTGCTATCCAGCGTCGTGACTGCAGAAGAAGTAACAGATGCTTCGAAACTGCCGGAATCCATCGCAGATCTGGATCTCTACGATATCCTTGATGCCGATGAAGCCGCTGCCGCTTCGATAACTGATCCGTTCCTGGTCGTCACGGCGACAGAAAATCAGATCGATAACGCGATTGTCAAACTTCGTGGAATCGCCGGAGACTTGATCCTGACGTCCGCGGATGAAGAGAAAAAGTCCGTGACGGATTACGAGCGTGCGGAAGCTCGTCCGTTCGATCGTCGTTACTATTGTCCGACCGGTTTGACTCAGAAGCGTTTCAAGTCTCTCATTCGCTCCGTGGAACCAAAGGCCATCGAAGCCTGGCTCAATCTGCCGCTCGCCACGTTGGGAGGCAAGTCGGCTTTGGAAGCTTCGAAAGAGGAATCGCTCAAGACGAAGCTGGGAGCCAGTCTGCTTGTGATGCTGTCGGTGGCTGCCAATTACGATCAGGCCCCGGATCTCAAGGCGCTGCGTCAGCGATTGAACCTGCCTGCTCGCCAGTCGAAGGAGATCCCGGCGAATGCCGCCATGGCAGCTATTCCGGCGATGCAGTACGAACGTCTGGATGTGGCCAAGCTGGCGGACAATCAATTGTCCGAGTTTACAAATCGATGTTCTGTGCTGGGCCTCCGCAACGAAGTTCGCAACGGTCTTGATGAAATCCTCCGCCGGCCTGCAGCTCTCAAGGAATTTGGTGCTCGTCGCGCATGGTTGATGCGAGCTGCGATTGCTCGCGTCGAAGAAAGCGATGAGTTCACCTTCACTTGTCTGGAGAATGCTCGTCAGGCAATCGAGCCGGGCGGCGACGCGTTCCGGGTTCATCTGGAACTCGACATCCGCGAACTCGCGTTCCGCCTAGAAGATCCGACCGATCCACAGCTGAAGCCGCTGCTGCACAAATTCCGCGATCGATATTTGCATAAGATCCCGGAGATCGAAAACGTGATTATCGAGCAGCTTGAAAATGCAGGCTGTCCTGAACTCGCTTCAGAGCTTGAAGGCGGACTGTACGCGGTCGGTTCATCATCCGGCGGCCTGTGGACTCCGGGCGCAGAGAATGCTCCGGCGGCAGGCGGCGGACAGCTCTGGTTGCCAGGACAGTAAGTCAGATTGTAGCCCAGAACATGTCAGCCTTTGAATTTCATCTCGACGCTGCCGATCCCACCACGTCCGGCCGCGCTGGGCGATGGGTGACGCCGCACGGAGTTGTCGACACACCGGCGTTCATGCCGGTGGGTACTCTTGCGACGGTCAAAGGACTGCTGCCTGCTCAGTTACGTGAAGCCGGTGCTCAGATGGTGCTGGCCAACACGTATCATCTGGCTTTGCGCCCCGGTTCGGAAATCGTCGCTGAGATGGGTGGCCTGCATCGTTTCATGGACTGGCAGGGACCGATCCTGACCGACAGTGGAGGATTTCAGGTCTTCAGCCTGGCTCAGATGCGGAAGATGACGGATGAGAAAGTCGTCTTCAAATCACATATCGATGGCAGCACTCTGGAACTCTCACCGGAACGAGCTATCGAGATTCAGGAGCAACTGGGTGCAGACGTGATGATGTGCCTTGATGAGTGTCCTCCATCAGGCGAATCGATCGAAAAGATTCGAGTCGCCGTGGATCGGACAACTCGCTGGGCATGGCGATGCCGGGATGCTCAAAAACGATCGGACCAGGCTCTGTTCGGAATTGTGCAGGGCGGAATTCATCCGGCCATGCGTCAACGATCGGCCGAAGCACTTCTGCCAATAGATTTCCCAGGCTATGCGGTCGGTGGACTCAGTGTTGGAGAAGCGCCGGAGCTGATGTATCAGACGCTCGATTGCACGGTTCCGATTTTGCCGGCGAACAAGCCTCGTTACTTGATGGGAGTCGGTCGGCCTGAGGATATCGTTGAGGCGGTCACGCGTGGCATCGATATGTTTGATTGTGTCATGCCGACTCGCAACGGTCGCAACGCGATGGCCTTCACCAGCACGGGACCGGTTCGGCTGCGAAACGCCGTTCATCAGAGAGATGAGAGTCCTCTGGATGCCGAGTGTGAGTGCACCGCGTGTACTCGATTCTCACGAGCGTACCTGCGGCATCTGTTCGTGGCGAAAGAAATGCTCGGGCCGATTCTCTTGTCGTTACACAACGTCGCCTTTTATCAGCGACTGGTTCGTGGGCTGAGAAAAGCGATCGTCGCCGGAAACCTGGCGGAACATCGAGCCGCATTGCTGGCTCGCTGGGGATCTGCGGTTTGAGGCATGTTCAAGAGGTTCCTTCGTCGTTGAAGCGACAACGAGAGGACATGAGAATTTCGGAAACGACATGACACCTCAGAAGAATGACTTCGCAGATGTTAGTGTGCCCCGATTCCTCTACGGAACCGCGTGGAAAGAACATGAGACCCAGCGCCTGACTGAGTTGGCACTGCGACAGGGGTTTCGCGGAATCGACACGGCCAATCAGCGACGTCACTATTACGAGGCTGCGGTCGGAGAAGCCATCAAGGCCGCGATTGCAAGCCGACTGGTCAACCGTGAGGATCTGTTTCTACAAACAAAGTTCACTTTCCGGAGCGGCCAGGATCATCGCCTGCCATACGATCCTGCCGCTTCAATCGCGACACAGGTGGAGCAATCGTTTGCCTCGTCGCTCGAGCATCTTGGCACTGCGTACATCGATTCCTACGTACTGCACGGCCCCACTCAGCGAATTGGTCTTGCGCCAGACGATTGGGCGGCCTGGCGTGCCATGGAGGAAATTCACGACAGCGGTCGAGTACGTTTGCTTGGTGTCAGCAATATGACGCTGGAACAACTCAAGTCTTTGCATAACGGAGCACGCATTCGCCCGCGATTCGTCCAGAACCGATGTTATGCAGCCCGTGAGTGGGATCGCCACATTCGCGAATTCTGCGCCGCCAACGACATGATTTACCAGGGCTTTTCTTTGTTGACGGGCAATCGCGATGTGATGGTGCGTCCTGAGTTGGTTCAGATCGCCAAACGCTATGGTCGGACCGTCAGCCAGATTGTTTTTCGATTTGCGCTCGATGTGGGAATGCTGCCGCTGACCGGAACCACCAACGCCGAGCACATGCGATTGGACCTCGATCTCTTCGACTTCCATCTGGAGCCCGCTGAACTTCATACGATTGAACGTCTGGCTTTAACGTGAGTTCATGAGTCTGTTTCTCCCATTGCTTCCCACAACCACTCGATGACACTCACTGTTGCCGCCGGATCGACTCTCTCTTCGTGGTTTCCCTCTGACTGGCGATCGTCAGAGTGATCGTGCTGCGGGCCTTGGTGCAGGAAAGTGCCCCTGACGCCTCGATCAAAGTAGCCGTCTCGCTCCGCGAGACGTGCCTTGCAGTTTGCACAGAATGTGAAGATCCCGGCAACGAACCACGCTGAGCCTCCATTGCATCAGACAAATCGTGGGAGGCATTATTGAAACTACCCGAAAGATCAGGCTCATCTCGCTCCGTAGAGACGAGCCTTGAGCTTTTGCCGACATTACTCGATGCAGGCCGTTCTGGGTGAACGCGTCGCGGGAGTCTACGGGCCAGATGATTGCAAGCAGGGTACTGCAAGGCTCGTCTCGGCAGAGCGAGACGGCTACTTTGCTTGATCCCGGAACGACGCCGCTACGTTCAATGAATGCTAGTTCCACAGCGGTTCAAGGTTCGCTCGAAAATCCTGCCCGACAGTGGGACCAGTAGTAGGGCGCGGTCTGAAGAACGGATGCAGCAGCGAAGTGGCTCGGTCAGGAGACCGGCCACAACAGCGTTGGGATGCTCCGGTGAGATCGACCGTGATGTACTCGGGCCAAAGTAGCCGTCTCGCTCCGCGCGACGTGCCTTGCAGCTCGCACAGGATGTGAAGATCCCGGTAACGAACGACGCTGAGCCTCCGTTGCATCAGGCAAATCCAGGGAGGCATTATTGAAATGCCCAACCTCCGGAAGGTGCCGCCTGAGGTTGACGAACCCTTCGGAAATTGGGCGATTTATGCACTTGTAGGCGACCGGGGCAGTTCATCCCCGAAATTGAGAGGCCCAAAAACTGAGGGCGAACGCAACCCCCGATCTTCGCGTCTTGTGATTTGTCGTCGATCCATTTAGAGTCTCTTCCTGGCGGAGCTTCCGCATACTGTTGGGCGAACCAGACCCCTGCAGCACCATTTCCTGTCTCTGAAGTAAAGTTTCAAATCGTGTATCGAGTTCTCATTACAGACAGCCTCTCCAAGGCCGGACTGAAAATTCTGGAGCAGACAGAAGGTATCGAAGTCGTCGTTAAGAGTGGTCTGACTCCCGCTCAGGTTCGCGAAGAGCTGAAGACGGCGGATGGGATCATCATCCGCAGCGGCAC